>NZ_JAMYNL010000011.1:0-157986 GCF_040319065.1 Mesorhizobium sp. M0968 | reverse complement strand
GGTGAAGTCGTCGCGCGAGAAGGTGCCATCCTTGCGCCTAGACTTGTCGAAGACCGGGATATGCGGCTCGATCCCACGCTCATGCACCAACCAGTTCAGCATTTCGGCCGAGCCGTAGCCGGTGTCGGCAATCAGCCGCTCCGGCCAGAGGCCGAGCTCGTCGTGCGCCCGCTCGATCATAGTCTTGGCGGCCGTCACCTCGGCTTGGCGCACCGCGGTCGAGGGCTCCACGTCCACGATGATGGCGTGCTCCACGTCGATCAAATAGTTCGTGCAATAGGCATAGACGGCTGGGCCACCCCAAGCGGCAGTCCAGCGCGCGGCGGGATCAACAGGGGAGACGAACTTGGGCTCCACCGGCGTGGCGGCCCCGAAGGCGGCGTCATCCAGAGTGGCGAGATACTCAGCCACGGCCCGCTTGGCTTTGGGATTGAGGTCCTCGGCCGTTTCGATCCCGCGCTGACGATGGGCGTCGGCGACGATCATGCTGGCATCGACCGCAAAGCCTTCGCCGCCGACGAGCCCTTCAGCTATGCAGCGCCGGACGACGGTCTCGAACAGTTCGCGCAGCAGGTCGGCATCGCGGAAGCGGCCGTGGCGGGTCTTGGAGAAGGTTGAGTGGTCAGGCACATCACCCTCGAGGCCAAGCCGGCAGAACCACCGATAGGCCAGGTTCAGATGTACCTCCTCGCACAGCCGGCGCTCCGAGCGGATGCCGAAGCAATAGCCGACGATCAGCATGCGGATCAGCAGCTCAGGGTCGATCGAGGGACGGCCGATCGGGCTGTAGAAGGGCGCCAGATGCTGGCGGATGGCGGACAGGTCGACGAAGTGGTCGATCGCTCTGAGCAGGTGATCCGCCGGCACATGCCGCTCCAGGCTGAAGCCGTAGAACAGCTCCTCCTGCATCACACTTTGCTCGCCCATCATCGACTCAATCTCCTCTTACGACGAAGATTGAATCAGTGCTTCAGGACTGCTGCAACCCGGACTTTTTCAACACTATCGATCAATGACGGATGTTGAACCAAAAGAATTCGTGCTCGCGGGCATCGTCATGAAGCGACTGGTCTCCGGCGAACAGACGGGAGGCTTGTTGAGTCTGTTCGAAAACAGAAGCGACGGGCACACCAAAACGCCAATCCATGTTCATGCGAATGACGACGAGACGGTCTACGTCATCGAAGGGCACTTGACCGCAATTGTGGACGGTGTGGTCCGAACGCTCTCGCCCGGCGAGAGCATGTTTTTGAAGCGGGGCATCCCGCACCAGCTTATGAATCCCGGCAACCAGCTCGTTCGCTATATCCTGATAGACACGCCAAGTGTGTTCGAGCAGTTTCTTGCCGAAGGTGGCCATGAACGCAGCAAGGGAGAGGTGGTCGGGCCGCCGACGCCTGCCGATATCGAGCGGCTCAAAGTAGCCGCGCCGAAGTTTGGGATTACGCTCCTGCAGGACTGGCCGGCAAGAGAGTAGATGGCTTCGTGATGGCGGCTTGGATCGCCGCTAAAGCCGGCCCTTGCCCGAAGAACCGGTATTGGCTAGCCGTCGGCAATCCAATCCGAGAGGCTTCGCGAAAAACTTCGCGGCACGATGAGTTCGCACGCGGTCTCGCCGGTGCGCAGGAAGAGCACGGGCACGTGATGGAAGGATGTTTGCACGGCGCGGCCCGGAGCGGCGGTCGGCGCGTGCCAGTTGACGGCAATGCAGCCGGACAGAAGCCTTGCGATACCAGGGCCGGCCATTTTCAAACGAACACGACCTTCCCCAAGGGGCACGGAACAGCCGAGATCGGGGTCGACGACAAGGGCTGGCGCTTCTGTGCCTTCGTCGAGAGCCAGCCAAAGGCGGCGAGGTGCAACGCGGATGGTCAAAAGGCCCTTGTGGCGAACCGTCTCTCCCACCGAAGCGGGAAGTTTCGTGTTGAGCGACGCCGAGACGCTCTTTTCGAATTGTCTCAGTGTCGCGTCCCAGCCCTCGATCTGGATAAGCGGACAATCCGCCACGGACAGACTGAAATCCCGAGAAGAGGTCAAGCTAGCCATGCAGCCGTTCTCCCTGCGGATCGATGAATACCGGCGAGACAACGCGGGCGCGAACCGTTTCGGCCTTCATCGGATAGACCGCCACGACCTCGCTTCCTTCTGCCGCGACATCACCGGCAAGCAGGGCCAATCCGACATAGCGGTCGAGTTCTGGGCTAAAGGTGATCGAGGTCACCCGGCCGCGGCCATGGCCCTCGATCTTGTCGTCGGGCAGGAACAGGATCGCCCCGCCGCGGAGGCGCTTGCCGTCTTCGGCGCATTCCAGTCCGACCAGCCGCTGGCGCTCAGGCGCCTGATAGGCCTGGCGGCGGCGCAGTACATCGCCGACGAAGCCGCTGCGCTTGCCGGCCATGCGGCCGAGGCCGAGATCGTCGAGCGTCGTGCGCCCATCGATCTCCGGTCCGGCGACATGGCCCTTTTCGACCCGCAGCGCGCCGAGCGCCTCGACACCGTAAGGCTTCAGGTCGAAGGGTCTGCCGGCTTCGAGCAAGCGGCTCCAGAGCTGTTCACCGGCAGTGGCGCCGACATAGACTTCGTAAGCGCGCTCGCCGGAATAACTGAGGCGCAGGATGCGGAGCCCACGGACCTGCCACTCGCTTTCGAGTAGCCCCATATGCGGAAGCGCCGCGTCGGAAACGTCGAGACCAGGAAAAGCAACACCGAGGATTGCGCGGCTGTTGGGCCCGGCAACCGACATCGCCGCCCATTCATCGCTGACCGAGGTAACGGCCACGCGCAAATCCGGCCAGGCCGTGTCGAGCAGGAATTCGAGACGCGACAGCACATCGGCGGCCTTGGCGGTCGACGTGGTCATGAAGAACCGGTTTTCCGCTAGCCGCGTCGTGGTGCCGTCGTCGAAGACGATGCCGTCGTCGCGCAGCATGACGCCGTAGCGGGCGCGGCCTATCGCCAGTTTGGCAAAGCCGTTGGCATAGACGCGGTCGAGGAAGATTGCCGCATCCGGGCCCTGGACATCGATCTTGCCGAGCGTGGAGATGTCCATCAGCCCCGCGGCCTGACGCACGGTACGCATTTCGGCAACATAGGCCTCGTTCACGTCGCGGCCCGACTGCCGGTAGAAATAGGGCCGCATCCAGAGCCCGACCTCGAGCATCTCGGCGCCATTCGCCATGTGCCAGTCGTGCATCGGCGTGCGGCGGATCGGCTTGAAATGATGGCCGACGGCGCGTCCGGCAAGCGCGCCGATCGCCACCGGCGTATAGGGCGGGCGGAAGGTCGTGGTGCCGGTCTCGGGAATCGTTGCGCCGCGCAGCGCTGCCATGGCGGCAAGTGCGGGAAAATTGCTGGTCTTGCCCTGATCGGTGCCCATGCCGAGCGTGGTGTAGCGCTTCAGATGCTCGACCGATTCATAGCCCTCACGATGGGCGAGCTCGATATCCCCGGTCGTCACGTCCATCTGGAAATCGACGAAGGCCTTTCCGCGTCCAGCGGGCAGGGCTTCGCGAAGCACGGTCGAGGCGGTCTCATCGAGATCGAGTTTCGATGGAGCGGGCACCGGCGCCGACTTGCCGCAGGAGGCTGCCGCTTCGATGCCGGCCCGATGGCCGTGCTCGACGGCAGCGGCGGTCGCATAAGCTCCTATCATTGCGCCGGCGCCGAACTGGCTGGCTGAAAAGACGCCCGGCACGAAGCCGTCAATGTCGTCGCGATAGACAGGTTTGACACCGAGGTGGGAGGTGAGATGCACGGTTGGCGACCAGCCGCCGGAGATGCAGACCAGGTCGCAGGCGGCCGAGGATTGTCCCTCCGGTCCATTGAGCGTTACGCGCCTGACGGTATGGCGGCCGTGCAGGTCGACGATGCGCGTTGCGGCCCGCACCACCACGCCGAGCCGTGCGGCTTCCGCGGCAAGTGCTGCGGGCGGGACGGCGCGCAGATCAGCAACCGTCACCTCCGCGCCGGCTGCGGCATAGTCGAAGGCGGTGCGCCAGGCACCGTCATTGCTAGTGGCGACGACGATTTTCCTGCCCGGCAGGACGGCGAAACGGTTGAGATAGGTCCGGGCGGCCGAGGCAAGCATCACGCCGGGCCGGTCATTGTTCGAGAACACGATCGGCCGCTCGATGGCGCCGGTGGCAAAAACAATCGAGCGGGCGCGCAGCATAGTGACCGTTTGCCGGGCCTCGCCGGCCGGCTTCGGATCGGTCGGATCGCGCTGTTCGACCAGTCCAAGGACATTGCCGTCATAGCTGCCGAAAGCCGTCGTCCGCTTCATCAGCGTGATGGTTTCGAAGCCCTCCAACTCGGCCGCGGCCTGCCTCAGCCATGCGGCCGCTGCGCTGTCGGACGGTTCCGCCAGAAGCTGGCCGCCAAGCAGGAAATCCTGCTCGATCAGCGCGACCCGCGCGCCGGCCGCGGCGGCCGCCCGCGCCGCCGACAATCCCGCCGGGCCGCCGCCGACGATAGCGACATCGGCGAAGGCATGATGAACCTCGTAGCGGTCGGGATCGGGGCCGGTGGCGGCTCTGCCCAGGCCGGCCGCCTTGCGGATGAAATGTTCGTAAAACATCCAGGCGCGGCGCGTCGGGCCCATGAAGGTCTTGTAGTAGAAGCCGGCGGACAGAAACGGCGCGAAAAGGCCGTTGACGCTTTGCACGTCGAAGGCAAGCGACGGCCAGCGGTTCTGGCTCTCCACGACCATGCCGTCGGCGAGTTCCAGCGTCGCCGCCGGCAGGTTCGGCTCGCGCCTGCCGGCGCTCCCGAGCGTAACCAGCGCATTCGGCTCTTCGGGCCCGGCGGAAAAAATGCCGCGCGGGCGATGATATTTGAAGCTGCGACCGACCAGGGTGACGCCATTGGCGAGCAGCGCGGAGGCGAGCGTGTCGCCGCGATACCCAATCAGCTTGCGGCCATCGAAGGTGAAATCTACCGGCACCTCGCGACTGATGCGGCCACCCGCTGGCAGGCGTTTGCGGTTCGAACTCATGCCGGTTGTTTCCTGACAGTCGATTTCCTGGCGAAGTCGACGGATGCGATCGCGTGGTTGCGGGTGTCGCGTTCGACCACCAGCCATTGCCGGCAGCCGGTCACGTGCTGCCAGAATTCACGGTGCGGGCCGGCCGGGTTTGTCCTGATATAGACGTAGCGGTACCAGGCCTCCGGATCGGCATCGTCATGGGTTGGACGCGTGACCGAGGCATCGCCGCCATAGCGGAACTCGTCATGGTCGCGCGGGCCGCAGCAGGGGCATTCGATGCGCAGCATTTTGTCCCGCCTCCTATTGCAGCCAGGCGGAAGGGCCGACACCGGCCTCATCGAGCGTGTGGCCGGTGCGGAAACGATCGAGTCCGTAGGCCGCGATCAGGGGATGCGGCTTGCCGGTGGCGATCGTGTGGGCGAAGCACCAGCCGGAAGCCGGCGTCGCCTTGAAGCCGCCATAGCACCAGCCGCCATTGAGATAGAGGCCGTCGATCGGCGTCGGGCAGATGATCGGGCTGGCATCGGGAGTCATGTCCATGACGCCGCCCCAGTGGCGCAGCAGACGGACGCGCGAAATGCACGGCATCAAAGCAATCGCCGCCTCCGCCACCTCGCGCACGACGCCGAGATTGCCGCGCTGGGCGTATGAATTGTAGCCGTCGAGATTGCCGCCGAAGACCAGTCCGCCCTTGTCGGACTGGCTGACGTAGAAATGGTCGGCGCCGTAAGCGACGACGTGATCTACCAGCGGCTTCAGCGGCTCGGTGACAAAGGCTTGCAGGACGTGGCTTTCGATCGGCAGGTCAAGGCCGGCCTTGGCACCGAGCACGGATGTATGACCGGCAACAGCGAGGCCGACCTTGCCGGCGCCGATCCGGCCTTTCGTCGTTTCGACGCCGACGATACTGTCGCGGTCGCGGAGGAAGCCTGTCACTTCGCAGTTCTGGATTATGTCGACGCCATGGCTGTCGGCGGCGCGCGCATAGCCCCAGGCGACGGCGTCGTGGCGCGCCGTGCCCGCCCGGCCCTGGAAGATGGCACCATGGATCGGAAAGCGGGCGGTGTCGGAAAAATCGAGATAGGGCACGAGACGGCGCACCTCGTCGCGGTCGAGGATATCGGCATCAATGCCATTCAGCCGCATGACATTGGCGCGGTGGCTGAAGCCGTCGAGCTGATCGGCCGAATGCGCCGTGACGAGCTGGCCGCGCTGCGAGAACATGACGTTGAAGTTCAGCGCGCGCGACATGCCCTCCCAGAGCTTCATCGAGAATTCGTAGAACTGGGTGTTGCCGTCGAGCAGGTAGTTGGAGCGGATGACGGTGGTGTTGCGGCCGACATTGCCGCCGCCGACATAGCCCTTTTCGAGTACGGCGACGTTACGGATGCCGTGGTTCTCGGCGAGGTAAAAGGCGGTGGCGAGGCCGTGTCCGCCGCCGCCGATGACGATCACATCATAGGACGGTTTTGGCTCCGCCGCACGCCAGGCGCGCTGCCAATTCTTCTGGCCGGCGAGCGCGTTGCGGAAAATCGAGAGTGCCGAGTAGCGCGCCATGCGTGCGGGCCTATCGAACGATCGGGCCGGCCGGCGTGCGGGTGAGCACTTCGGCGCCCGCGTCGGTCAAAAGCACCGTGTTGGAGACGAAGTCATTGCCGTGACCCGTTCCCATCAGCCATGACAGGATGTGGAAGCTCATCCCCGTTTCGATCTCGAGGTCGGAATCGTGTCGCAAGCCGGTCACCGAATTGCCGCCGGTCCATGACGGCGGCTGGCCGGCGCCGACAAGGTAGCCGCAGTGATGGCGGCGATAGTGGGAAAGGCCGGCCTCGTCGGCGACGGCCTGCCAGGCGGCGTAAACATCACGCGCCTTGGCGCCCGGGCGCAGCGCCTCGACGACCGCGTTGAAGGCCTTGGCGGTCACCTCCGCCATTGCGGCGTCTTCATCGCTGATGTGGCCGATGCGAACGAGCCGGCCGAGCGGGGCATGGTAGCGCGAGATGCACCCGGACAGTTCGACAAAGACCGGCTCGCCCTTGCGGTAGATTCCGTCGCCCCAGGTCGTGTGCTCTTCACCCAGGCGCGCGGCCGGGCGGATGAACGGTCCGAAGCCCGGCGCATGACCGCCGGCGCGGATCATTGCCGAAACACATTGGGCGGCGACCTCCTGTTCGGAAGCGCCATCGGAGATCGCGGCGATCGCGGCACCGGCGGCGGCGTCCGTCACCTTTGCGGCACGCCGCATCAGCGCCTGTTCTTCGGCGCTCTTCACCCGCCGCATCTCGTCGATCAGACCGGAGACATCGCTCCACGTTGCATCGGCTTGCGTCTGGAGCGCCACGGCAAGTCCATGGCTAAGGCCGGCCGTCCAGTATTCGAGGCCGATCCGCTTGCCCGACAGGCCGAGCTCCGCAAGCACCCGCGCGGCAAGGTCGGCCGCCGTTTCGCTGTCGGAGTGGCCGCGGAATTCCGCTGCCTTCACCTGCTTCTCGATCGTCACCTTCTCCATCGAGCGGGTGACCAGGACGGGGTTTCCCTGGAGTGGAACGATCAGCAGGTGAGGGGCAAAATACCCCCAGTGATCAAGCCCGGTGAGATAGAAGACGTTCTCCGGCGAGGCAAACACCGCCGCGTCGAGCTCCCGCTCGATCAGTGCAGTACGGACCTTTGCCAGGCGGCCGGCGATTTCGGCTTCGGAAAACGGATTGCGGTCCATCGGGCGTCCTCGTGCTTGTTGCCGGCTTGCTGGCGGGCATGGTCTTTTCGGCAGCCGGTTTCCCGGCCGCCATGTCAGTCGATGACGATGAGGTCGCGCGCCACGTCGCAGAGGCGTTCGCCGCCGCGTTCCGTGACGACGAACGACTCCGAGATGGCGATGCCGAAATCGTCGAGCCAGACGCCGGCCATGAAATGGAAGCACATCCCGGACTGCATCTCGGTAGTATCGCCGGGACGAAGGCTTGCGGTGCGTTCACCCCAATCGGGCGGGTATGCGAGCCCGACCGGATAGCCGACCCGGCTTTCCTTCTTCAGCCCGTTCCGTCGCAGGACTGCCTGCCAGGCGGCTTCCACCTGTTCGGCGGTGTAGCCGGGGCGCGCCTTCTCGAGGCCGGCGTCGACACCCTCGACGATTGCCTTGGCCATGTCGAGGATGGCTAGCGGCGGCTTGCCGAAATGTATGGTCCGCGTCAGCGCCGCGTGATAGCGGCGCCTCACGCCGGCAATCTCCAGAATGGCGGGGCCGCTGTCCGGCAGCGGCGCGTCGGACCACGTCAGATGCGGCGTGCTGGTGCCCTCGCCGACGGGCATCAGCGGACAGATCGCGGCATAGTCGCCGCCCGCTCCGGGCACCCCCATGATCTGCGCGTGATAGATTTCCGCAATGACATGGTTCTGAGGCACACCGGGCCGCATTTTCCCGATGGCGCGGTTCATGGCATGCGTGCAGATCGCACCCGCCTCGCGGATCAGCACCAGCTCGGCTTCGGATTTGACCAGCCGCGCCCAGTTAACGAGATCGTGGTTGTTGGCGAAATGCGCGTCGGGCAGCCCCTCGACAAGGTGGGCGTGGCAGCGCGCAGTGTAATAATGCGCGTCCATCTCGACGCCGATACGGGCCTTTCCCCAGCCGCGCGACCGGATCAGTTGGGCGAGTTCGTCATAAGGGTGTTCGACGGGCTGCTGCACCAGCCGTTCCGAGAACGGCACGATGTTTGTCTCGGGCAGGCCGGTGGTCAGGCGTGCGCTCTTGGCATCCTGCGCCCTGCCGAACCAGATCGGCCGGTCCTCCTCCAGATGGACGAGCACGCACTGCGGAACGTAGAACGACCATCCGTCATAGCCGGTCAGCCAGCACATGTTGGCTGGATCCTGACAGACGATGAGATCGAAGCCGGCTTGTTGCATGCGTGTCTTCACGCCGGCGAGGCGCTGCCCATACTCCGCTTGCGTGAATGTCCCGAAGCCCTTCGCGGTCGCCACCGAAATCCTGCCTTCCAGTACGCCGCTTGCCCTTTGATAAAATATGGGCAAGCAGGCCCAAATTGTGCACAACTCGACGTCAATTTGTTGGCTAACTACGAATTATCGCCGAATTTCCATGGTTTCTATATCTCTGCTTGCGAAATGTCTAGGGCAGTTGTATACGTCTGATCAAGCAGGCGCCGACCTCGAAGAAGGCCGCGCCCTGGGAACCATCCACAGTTGTCCAATGGGAGAAAAGCATGTTCAATTCATCGATATCGCGCCGCATGGTCGTGAAAGCGGCTGCCTGCATCGCGCTCGCCGCGACGTCATTGACCTCGCTGTCCGCTCACGCGGAAACCACCCTCGAACGGGCCAAGAAGGACGGCTACATCCGCGTCGGTTTCGCCAACGAGGCGCCGTTCGGTTACGCCACGCCAGACGGCAAGCTGACCGGCGAGGCGCCGGAAGTCGCCAAGGCGGTGCTCGCCAAGATGGGCATACCGCAGGTCGACGGTGTTTTGACCGAATTCGGCTCGCTCATTCCAGGTCTCAAGGCCGGCCGCTTCGATATCATCGCCGCCGGCATGTTCATCACCCCGAAGCGCTGCGCCGAGATCAACTACTCCGAGCCGTCCTACGGCATCGGCGAGGCTATGCTGGTGGCAAAAGGCAATCCGAAAGGCATCAAGGATTTTTCCAGCATCAAGGACAATCCGGATCTCAAGCTTGCCGTGATGGCCGGCGCCGTCGAAGGCGGCTTCGCCAAGGAAGCGGGCGTTGCCGATGGGCAGATCGTCTCCTTGCCCGACCAGTCCAGCCTGGTCGCCGCCGTCCAGTCGGGCCGCGCCGATGCTGCCGCGCTTACCGCCCTTTCGATCGCCGACATGGCCAAGAAGGCCGACGGTGTCGAATCGACCAAGCCCTTCGGCGAGGTCGCCGGCAAGTCGGTGAAAGGCCATGGCGGCTTCGGCTTCCGCAAGGAAGACACCGACCTGCAGCAGGCTTTCAACGCCGAGCTGAAGAAGTTCATCGGTTCGCCGGAGCATATCGCGCTGGTCGAGCCACTCGGCTTCGGCAAGGATTATCTGCCCAACAAGACCACCGCAGAGCTCTGCGCTGGCAAATAGGTTCCCAACTGCTGGCGGCGCGAAAGCGCCGCCCTTTTTTCCCGGGGGAATCGCATGGGAATCCGTACGCTCATTGCCATGCTGGTCATCGCGCTAGTCGTGATCGGCGCGTTGGCAACACAGGAAAGCTATAGAGTGTTCATGCCGGGGCTGCTGCAAGGCGCGGTCCTGACGGTCGAGATCGCCGTCCTCGGCAGCCTGCTGGCAATTATCATGGGCGTGCTTGCGGCACTTGCAAGGATGTATGGCCCGACGCCGCTCAGATGGCTGGCCACGGTTTACGTCGAGATCTTCCGCGGAACGTCGGCACTGGTGCAATTGTTCTGGCTGTTTTTCGTGCTCCCGCAATTCGGCGTCACGATCAACGCATTCGTTGTGGCGGTGCTGGCGCTCGGCCTCAATGTCGGCGCTTACGGATCGGAGTGCGTGCGCGGCGCGATCCAGTCCGTCGCCCGCGGCCAGTGGGAAGCGTGTACTGCATTGAACATGAGCCGCCCGCAGATGCTGCGCCGGATCATCCTGCCGCAGGCCTTTGTCGCGATGATCCCGCCCTGGGGCAATCTGTTCATCGAGCTTCTGAAATCGACGGCGCTGGTCTCGCTGATCACGCTTTCGGATCTCGCCTTCAAGGCGCAGCAAATGAACCAGAACACGTTCAAGACCATTCCGATCTTCACCCTCGTTCTTTTGATGTACCTGGCAATGTCGCTGGTTGTGACCATCGGCATGCGGCTTCTTGAAAGGCGAGCGTCGCTCGGACTGGCGCGGGGGAAGGCGGCATGATCTGGGATTGGGGATTTGCCCTGGAAATCCTGCCGGTGCTTGCCCGCGCCGCCGTCATTTCCATCGAAGCGACGCTGATCGGCTTTGCGCTTGCCGCCTCGCTCGGCCTGGTGCTGGCCGTTGTCCGCATCGCCGTGCCATGGACCAGCTGGACGATTTCGGTGCTGGTCGAGCTGATCCGCTCGACCCCGCTGCTCATCCAGATATTCTTTCTCTATTTCGTCTTTCCGAAATTCGGTGTCGTGCTCGACGCTTTCACCGCCGGGGTGCTGGCCATCGGCATCCACTACGCCGCCTATTGCTCCGAGGTCTATCGCGCCGGTTTCGACAACATCCATCGCGGCCAGTGGGAAGCTTCGATCGCGCTCAATCTCTCGTCCTGGACGACGTTCCGCGACATCATCATTCCGCAGGCGATCCCGCCGATCGTTCCGGCGCTCGGCAATTATCTGGTGGCCTTGTTCAAGGAAACGCCGTTGCTTTCCGCAATCGCCGTGATGGAACTGATGCAGACCGCCAAGATCATCGGCTCCGAAACGTTCCGCTACACCGAGCCGATCACGCTGGTCGGCCTGTTTTTCCTTGCCATGAGCCTGGTTTCGGCGGCGCTCATCCGCTCCCTCGAAGGGCTGCTCAACCGGAGGACCACCCGATGACTGAACAACCGATGGTCCGCTTCGACAATGTATCGAAACGCTACGGCACGTTAACCGTTCTCGACGGGCTCAATCTCGAAATAGCGCGCGGCGAAAAAGTCTCCGTCATCGGTCCGTCGGGTTCGGGCAAGACGACGGTGCTGCGCATGCTGATGACGCTGGAGACGATCAATGACGGCGTCATCTGGGTCGAAGGCGAGCCGCTGACCCATATGGAGAGGAACGGCAAGCTTGTTCCCGCCGATCTCGCCCACATCCGCAAGATCCGCGCCAAAATCGGCATGGTGTTCCAGTCGTTCAACCTGTTTCCGCATATGACAGCGATGCAGAACTGCATCGAGGCGCCGATAACGGTGCTCGGAATGAAGCGGGCGGACGCCGAGGCAAGAGCGGCCGAACTGCTGGAGCTGGTCGGTCTGGCCCAGAAGAAGGACCACTATCCGTCACAGCTTTCTGGCGGCCAGCAGCAGCGCGTCGCCATCGCCAGGGCGCTGGCAATGCGGCCCAAGATCATGCTGTTCGACGAGGTGACGTCGGCGCTCGACCCGGAGCTTGTCGGCGAAGTGCTGCAGGTGATAAGGCAAATCGGGCGCGAGCATGATCTCACCATGCTGATGGTCACCCATCAGATGGGCTTCGCCAAGGAGTTTTCCGACCGCGTTTGTTTCTTCTATCAAGGCAAGATCTGCGAGCAGGGGCCGCCAAGCGAACTGTTTGGTGCTCCCAAGAACGAGCGGACACGGCAATTCCTGCATGCTGTCCTGGAGGCTGGGTGACGATCGAGACAGAGGCCAAGCCGCCCACGACGGTGACCGCCGCGCCGCCGCGCCCGCTCTCCGCGCGGGAGCGGTTCGAGCGCATCTACCGGATATTGCGCGACCGCATCTGCCTGCTCGATTATGCGCCGGGAAGCCACCTGTCCGAGGAAGAACTTGCCCAGGAATTCCAGATCAGCCGCACGCCGGTCCGGCGCGTGCTGGCGCGCCTTGAATCCGAGGGTCTGGTTCAATCCGTCCACGGCGTCGGCACGATCGTCACCGACGTCGACATCGAGGAATTGCAGCAGGTCTATCATTTGCGCCTGGAGCTGGCGCTCCTCGTCGGCAAGCTTTCGCCGATTCCGCGCACGGCGGACGATCTTGACCGGATACGGGCGCTCATCGCGCGCTGCGATGCCGATATACTCAATCCCGACCAGCGCGCTTTCCTGCGCCTCAACATGGATTTTTTCTACGAGCTCACGGCGATGACCGGCAACCAGCCACTGCGCGAGATCAGCGAGCGCCTGTATTTTCAGGTCGCGCGCGTCGTCCTGAAGCTGATGCCGCAATTGGGCCTCGTCGAGGAATTCACCGCATTCCGCCGCGAAATGGAAGAGGTCCTTGCCGCGGCCGAAATCGGCGACTGGGAGTCCATCGGGCACATAAGGCGGGCGCATATCTCAATGAGCTTCCGCCGCATGATGCGCCATGCAGGCGAGGCGAATCTGGATAGAGCTACATAATCAGCCCCGTAAGATTATGCTGGTGGACTGCCGTCGAACTGGCTTCGTTTGCCAGGGAAAGCAGGCCGCCCGCCCCGATGCCGATAGAATTTGCCAGCACCGGGAATGACCGGAACGGCCCGATCCTACAGGGCCATACCTGCCCTCAGAGAGCGTCCTCATTCGGTATGTTGGCGGGGTTCCAGACGACCTCCCACAGGTGTCCGTTCGGATCGCGGAAGTATCCGGCATATCCGCCAAAGAACGTGTCCCGGGCAGGCTTGATGATCTCGGCTCCGGCGCGAGCGGCCTCATCCATCACTTGATCGACTTCTTCGCGGCGCACAACGTTGTGTCCGACTGTGAACGAGGTCGAGCTGATCGGCGCCTTGGGCAGGCCAGTGTCGTAGGCGAGGTCGTCCTGCGCCCAGATCGCGAGCTTCAACCCGCCGGACAGCGTGAAGAACGCGACGGCGCCATGCTCGAACTCGCGGCCGATGATCCCTTCCGTCGGCAAGCCGAGACCGTCGCGGTAGAACGCCAGAGAACTCTCGAGGTTGGCGACAGCGATAGTCAAAACCGAAATGCGCGGTTTCATGGCGATCTCCTCTGGTTGTCGGAGACACCAGGATAAAGTCGGGCGACAGTGACGAATTGAACAAAACGGCCAATGAAGAGCGCGACGTGGTTTCACCCGTTCTGCAGCAGGTGATGAATCTGTCGCGGGGTGCTTCCCGTCAGGCGTCGGCTCTCGCGGACAAGATGCGCCTGATCGGAATAGCCCGCCTCGGCTGCCAGGATGGCCGTGGCGCTGTTTGATTGGCTCGAAAGCCGCAGAAAGCGCTGGTAGCGGAGGATACGGTCAAGCGTCTTGGGGCCATAGCCGAAGCTCTCGTCGAAGCGCCGGCGCAACGTCCTTTCGCTCATCTCGAGTGCGCGCATCAACCAAGGGACGAGCGGCGCGTCGGGTGGCGGCCCGCGCTCGATCAGGCGATATGCCGCCTGCATGGGAACGTCTGGCGCGCGGGAGGCCGCCTCCTCGGCGACGACCTGTTCGAGCGAACAGGCCAGATCCTCGAGATTGTCGCCTGCGCGCACGCGGCTGGCGAGGCGCCGGGCTCGCGCGCCCCATAAATCGTCGAGCAACAGCCTCTGGCCGACAAGCTCGATTTGTGGCACGCCGAGCCATGCCGCCGCCGTGGCAGGATGAAAGCGCAAGCCGATCACGATCTCGCCTGCCGCCAGGACCTCGGTCTGCGGCTCCTTGTCGGGGCCGGCAATTCGGAAGCTGCCTCCGATCCATTGCAGGTCGATCGTTGCATCGGGCATGACGACGATTGGCGGTGCGCCCGCCGGGTCCATTCGATGCGCCCACACCGAAGCAAAGCTCCCGTGAAGCCGCGCCGACGCTGGACGTTGCTGAAATGAACCCGTTGCCTGCGCTGGGACGGGATCGCTCATCTCGCTCCTCTTCGGATTACCGGCGGTGAACCGACGCAGTGGCTGCGCCCGCCGTCGCTCGAGACAACAATCTGCACGACCGACAACGTCTGCCAATCGAAAACGGTTGCAAGAATCGGTTGTTTCTTCCGGCCGGAAGGAAGAGGGTAGGTGAATAATCATGTCAGATGCATCGCCTCGGCGGCGCCGTGTGAAGCCATACGTCGATGGCCGTTTTGTTCAATCCGGCAGGCGAGATGCGTGCTTATCTTTCGCCGTCGTACACCACACGAGAGGTATGCATCATGAGCAACAACAACGATCAACGGATCGACTACGTCGAATTCAACGTGAAAGACATTCAGCGGTCACGCGACTTCTACGGAAAGGCCTTCGGCTGGACCTTCACTGACTACGGCACGCAATATTGCGAGTTCAACGACGGGCGCTTGTCAGGTGGCTTCGCCGCTGGCCCAGCGAGGTCCGGAGGAGGCCCGCTCGTCATTCTCTATGCCGATGATTTGCCGGCAACGGTCAAGCGGGTCGAGGAAGCGGGAGGCACGATCGTCAGGCCGATTTATGGGTTCCCCGGCGGCCGGCGCTTTCATTTCGCGGATCCGGATGGTTACGAGCTAGCGGTTTACACCGAGGACGGCAGCAAGGAATGATCGCGTTCCTCCACCACCTTGGATTGGTTTTGCTCGGCGGCGTCTTTATCTGGGCGGGCGCCGAGCATTTCCTCAGGTTCCGGGCAGTTACAGCGTCCCTGGCCGAGCGGGGCTTTCCTGCTCCCAGGCCTCTTCTCGCGGCCGGATCGGTGCTGGAGATCGCAGGCGGCTTTTGCCTAGCAGCGGGCCTTGGTGGACCCTTTCCCGCCGCGACCTTGGCCGTATTCACCATTGCGGCGTCGTTCATGGCGCTCAACTTCTGGCGCTACAGCGGCGATGAACGCGAAGCGCTTCGTACCGGCTTCACCATCAATGTCGCCGTCTTGGGCGGGTTGATTGTCGCCGCGACCACTAGCCTGTGATCATCGTTTCGAGGCGGCGGGCCACTGGACCACGACAGAGCCATTCCACGACGCTGCGCTGCTTGGGCATTTCGTTGATGGCTTCCGCAAGGCCGATCTTCCGGCGTGACCTCCTAAACGGCCAGCTTTGAACGCGGCGCTCTGTACAAAGCCTGCGTCAGGATCGCGACGATGAATCCCATCCCCTGCGATCCTCCTCTAAGGTCCGGCGCCTTGGCTGTCACGGGTCGCCTTAGGCGCTCACGAATGCCCATGGGGCAATGTGGATGAAGGCAGCGCACCTTGTAAGCATGCAAGTTCACATTTTAGCGGCGTGAGCAGGCGGCCTGTGAAAATCCATGTTCTGATGTCGTTGCCTCCTCGGCACCGTTCCTGCGACCTATTCCTCAAAGCGACCCGTGGCGTCACGATCGCGCTCGTACCGTCTGGTGAGCGGAAACGGCGGCAACCAGGACTCGCGTCGGATGATCCAGCTTTCGTAGGTTGGCATCAGCTGGTCAGGCGCATCCAGGGACCCCAGGTTTACTTCGATTTCGTCTGCGGTGCGTCCGAAAACGGAGGAGCCGCAGCGGGGACAGAAAAACCGCCCGGCGTAGTCGCGTGTTTCGCCGTCGATCGTCACCGCATCCTCAGGAAAAATCGCGGAAGCGTGAAAAAGGGCGCCATGATGCTTGCGGCAGTCGAGACAGTGACAAAGGCCGACCCGGTATGGGCGCCCTGACGCGACAATTCGGACGTTGCCGCACAGGCAACCGCCGGTGAATCGGTCCATGCTGCGTCTCCTCCAATATCAAGCGGCCGGAATGGTTACAACGACCGGCACTGTTGTTGCAATCGCCGCGCCGCGGGCGGGGACACGTCGTTCTTCCGTGGCGATGACATTGCAGCCGCCTCTCTATGTCTTGCGCGAGCTTGCCGCCGAAAATAGGCTTTGGTTTGTCATATGGAACGAAACGGCGCGTTCCATTGAGCCGCCAACTCGGCGGCCGAGGCGATCTTGACGCCGCAGTCGGCGAGTATGCGTGCGACGGTCGCTACCAGTTCGGCGTTGGACGAGGCTATGCTGCCGTCCGGAAGGAAAAGATTGTTTTCGAAGCCGACCCGGACATGGCCGCCAAGCAACGCGGCGGCGGTCACGCACGCCGCTTCGTTGCGGCCGAAGGCGCAGACGCTCCAATGGTCGAAGCGCGGCATGTTCGCCGCGAGGAATGGCAGGAGATCGGCAGGAACGGACGCCTGTCCCGGCGTGTATCGGCCCAGCACGTAGAGAACCGGTATGCTTGCCCAGGGGATCAGTCCGCGCTGCTGCATGTCCGAAAGCCTGACGGCCTCCTCGGGCGAATAGAGGATGATCTGCGGCGCAACCCCCTCGGTGTGCAGCCAGGCCATGAAGCGCACACAGGCGAGTTCCGATCCGGCATCAGGAACGATTTCGCGAAGCGCCAACGAGACAGCTTGCGGCTTCACATCTTGTACGACGGCCATCTGTTGGGCCGGCGAATAGATACCGAGCGCTTCGGAGGTGATCTGAATTATCAAGCGGTCGCCGGCAGCACCGCGGATGGCGGCGATCGTCTGGCGGTAGGCGTCGGGGTCGAGCAGATGATTGCCGCTTCTGTCGCGGACATGGACGTGGATCATAGCCGCACCGGCATCGGCGCATTCCGCGGCCGTCCTCGCAAGTTCGGCTGGTGTCAGTGGAATCGCCGGATGGTCGGCCTTGCTGCGACGTCCCCCATTCGGGGCGACGGCTATGGCGATGCGGTCGAGACCAGTGGCCGGCTTCATGGGGACGTTCTGTGAGCGACAAGATTCATATGAATCAATCTTTGATCACACTGAAACAGACGTTGCAATCGCTGGGCTGGCGAGCTAGCAATATCCATGGACCAGGGAGAGCTTGCTGGACAGATCGTCACTGCCTTCGACGGCATGTCGGCGCAGCTTCGGTCCGCTGCGCGCTATGTCCTTGACAAGCCGTATGATGTCGCGCTGTTGTCCATGCGCGAGCAGGCCCGGCACGCAGGAGTGCAGCCGGCGACGATGACGCGGCTGGCCCAGCATCTCGGCCTTGATGGCTACGAGGCGGTACGCGATATCTACGCCGCCGCGATCCGGGACGGCGAAATCGGTTTCGCTGGCAAGGCGGGCCTTCAGGTGGCCAGCCAAAAGCTCAAGGGCGACCACGCGCTGGCGGCCGATATTCTGGATTCGATTTCCAACCAGCTTTCCCATCTGGCCGAAAGCAGGTCGATCGACCGTCTGGTCGACACGGCCAGGGCGCTGAGTGCGGCAAGGCGCGTCTATTGCCTCGGCCTGCGCTCGAGCCATGCGGTGGCCTGGCATCTGCATTACATCCTGTCGCTGATCGGCGAGAAGTCGGTGCTGTTGCACGGCATCGGCGGAACTGATGGCGACGCTCTGACCCATGCGACCAAGGACGACGTGCTGATCGCCGCCAGCGTCCTGCCCTACACGCGCTTCACAATCCAGCTTGTCGAGTACGCTGCCGGCCGCGGCGTACCGGTCATTGCGATCACCGACAGCGGGGTAGCGCCCTTGGCGCTGCTTGCCGATCACCTAGTCGTCGTGCCGACCGGCAGCCCGTCCTTTTTCCACACCATGACGCCAGCTTTCATCGTTGCTGAGATCCTCGGTGCTCTTGTCGCAGGACAGGCAGGCGAGGGCGCCGTCGAATCGCTGCGACGCTTCGATGAGCAGGGCGCCGCCCTCAAGACCCACCTGAACCAGCGTGCGCCGAAGAAAATGCCCCTGAGGGACCGTCGATGACACACATTCTTCATCGAACCATCCACTCGACGCTGCCGGTCGCCGCTCGCGGCCAAGGCATCGAACTGTTCGATGCCAAGGGCAAGTCCTATATCGATGCGTCGGGCGGCGCCGCGGTGTCCTGTCTCGGCCACGGTCATCCCGACGTGATTGCCGCGCTGCACACCCAGCTTGACCGCATCGCCTACGCCCACACCAGCTTCTTCACCACCGAGGTGGCGGAGCGCTTGGCGGATCGGCTGGTCGAGGACGCGCCGAAAGGCTTGGACCACGTCTATCTGGTCAGCGGCGGCTCGGAGGCGGTCGAGGCCGCGCTCAAGATGGCCAGGCAATATTTTGTCGAGAAAGGCGAGCCGCAACGGCGCCATCTCATCGCACGCCGGCAGAGCTATCACGGCAATACGCTCGGCGCTCTCGCCACCGGCGGCAACGAATGGCGGCGCGCCCAGTTCAGGCCGTTGCTGATCGAGACCCACCATATCGACCCCTGTTACGCCTATCGCTATCAAAAGCATGGCGAAAGCGACGAAGCCTATGCGGCGCGCGCCGCCCAGCAGCTCGAAGACAAGATCCTCGAACTCGGCCCGGACGAGGTCATCGCCTTTGTCGCCGAGCCGGTGGTGGGTGCGACGCTCGGCGCGGTGCCGCCGGTCGCCGATTACTTCAAGCACATTCGCGCGATTTGCGACCGCTACGGCGTGCTGCTCATTCTCGACGAGGTGATGTGCGGCATGGGCCGTACCGGCACGCTGCATGCGTGCGAACAGGACGGCATCGCCCCCGACCTGCTGACCATCGCCAAGGGACTCGGCGGTGGCTACCAGCCGATTGGCGCGGTGCTGCTCGGCCGGCATATCTTCGATGCCTTTGCCCAAGGCTCGGGCTTCTTCCAGCATGGGCATACCTATATGGGCCATCCAATGGCAGCGGCGGCCGGCCTTGCTGTGCAGGAGGTCATCCGACGTGACGGTCTACTCGACAACGTCAGCGCAATGGGCGCGCAGCTGGACGAACGCCTGCACCAACGCTTCGATAACCACCATCACGTCGGCGACATTCGCGGGCGGGGTCTGTTCAGGGGAATCGAGCTGGTGGTTGATCGCGCCAGCAAGGAGCCGTTCGATCAGAGGCTTGAACTCAACGCCCGCATCAAGCGCGAAGCAATGGCCCGCGGCCTGATGATTTATCCGATGGCCGGGACGATTGATGGTGTGCGGGGCGTTCATGTGCTTGTGGCGCCGCCATTCATCATTTCCAAACAGGATATCGATCGGATCGTCGAACGGCTCGGTGAGGCAATCGACGCTGCGATTGCTTCAGCGGCCTGACCCGCACGACGCGGACCGCCTCAAACCAGTTCCAACGCGTCATCGGCGACGGGCCGGGACACCCACCAGAGAGGTAGCAACCATGTACAGTTCGATGAAAACCCTGATCGGCGCGGCGGCCTGCATGCTGCTGGCGCTGCCATCCGTCGGAGCCGAGCAGCGCTTCGTCACGGTCGGCACCGGCGGGGTCACCGGCGTCTACTATGCCGTCGGCGGCGCCATTTGCCGACTGATGAACAAGGACCGGCAGAAAACCGGCATCCGATGCTCGACGGAGTCGACCGGCGGTTCGGTCTTCAACGTCAACTCCATCCAGACCGGCGACCTCGATTTCGGCTTGACCCAATCGGACGTCCAGTACCAGGCCTATGAGGGGACCGGAAATTTCGACGGCAAGCCGTTCAAGGATCTGCGGGCCGTGTTCTCTGTCCATCCCGAGCCGTTTACCGTGCTGGCGCGGCCAGACGCCGGCGTCACCAAATTCGAGGACTTCAAAGGCAAACGCTTCAACGTCGGCAATCCCGGGTCAGGCACCCGCTCGTCCATGGAGGAGTTGCTCAAGCAGATGGGCTGGACGCTCGGCGATTTCTCGCTTGCCGCGGAGCTGAAGGCGGACGAGCAGGGCAGCGCGCTGTGCGACAACAAGATCGACGGTTTCTTCTACGGCGTTGGCCATCCTTCCGCCGCGATCCAGGATCCGACCACGGCCTGTGGCGCCAAACTCATCCCGCTGACCGGTCCGGCAGTGGACGCGCTGTTGGCAGCTCATCCGTACTATTCAGTCGCCACCATCAAGGGCGGCATGTACGCCAACAATCCGGACGACGTGACGACATTCGGCGTCCGCGCGACAGTGGTGACGAATGCCAGCACGCCCGATGAGGTGGTCTACGAACTGGTGAAGTCGGTCTTCGAAAATTTCGACGACTTCAAGAAACTGCATCCGGCTTTCGCCAATCTCGATCCCAAGGAGATGATCAAGACCGGTCTGTCGGCGCCAATGCATCCGGGCGCGGAGCGCTATTACAAGGAGAAGGGCTGGCTCTGAGGCCTTCAATGCGAGGCGCCACAGGCGCCTCGCATCGCAAATAATTGTGGGGAACGATGACAGATCAAAGCCAGCGGGCGGCAGGGCCTGACCAACCCGTTATCGACATTGACAAGCTTAGCGAGATCGTCGCCGAGGCCGACACCGGTGGGCGCAAGCCGACCGGCCGCACCGCGAAGCTGATCCTCGGCGTATCGCTGGCATGGTCGCTGTTCCAGCTCTGGTATGCCTCGCCCCTTCCGTTCATGCTCAATTTTGGTGTCATCAGCGATGGCATCGCCCGCTCCATCCATCTGGCCTTCGCCCTGTTTCTGGCGATGCTGACGTTTCCGGCCTTCAAGACCTCGTCGCGCAGCCAGGTGCCGCTGCCCGACTGGGTGCTAGGCATCGCCGGGGCGGCGTCCGCCCTCTATCTGTTGGTCTTTTACAGCGATATCGCCCATCGGCCGGGCCTTCCTACTACGGCTGACCTGGTCGTCTCGATCGCCGGCGTCCTCATCCTGCTCGAGGCCGCCCGTCGCGCCGTCGGGCCTGCCATCACCGTCATCGCGGCGATCATGCTGATCTATATCTTCGCCGGGCCTCACCTACCTGGCCTGCTCGGCCACAAGGGCGCGACGTTATCGCGCGCAGCCTCGCAGATGTGGCTGACGTCGGAGGGGGTCTTCGGTGTTGCCCTCGGTGTGTCCACCAACGTCGTCTTCATGTTCGTTCTGTTCGGAACATTGCTGGAGCGCGCCGGCGCCGGCGGCTTTTTCATCCAGCTTGCCTTCTCGCTGCTCGGCAAATACCGCGGCGGTCCGGCCAAGGCCGGTGTCGTGGCTTCCGGCCTGACCGGCATGATTTCCGGGTCGTCGATCGCTAATGTCGTGACCACCGGAACCTTCACCATCCCGCTGATGCGCCGGGTCGGATATTCTGCGGTGAAGGCGGGCGCCATCGAATGCGCGGCCGGCGTCAATGGTCAGCTGATGCCTCCGGTGATGGGCGCCGCCGCGTTCTTGATCGCGGAATATGTCGGCATTTCCTATGCCGAGGTGGTCAAGCACGCCTTCTATCCGGCGCTGCTGACCTACGGCTCGTTGTTCTACATCGTCGATATCGAGGCGATGAAGACGGGGATGAAGGGCCTGCCGTCACGCAGCACGCACTCCGCATTTCAGGGCGCGCTGCGCGGGCTGATGGGCGTATGCGGTTTCATCATCCTCGCAGGGCTTGTCTATTACGGCATTGGCTGGACGAAGATCGTTTTCGGCACGGCCGCGACCTGGATGATCACTGCCGCGCTGATCGCCGTTTACATCGGCCTTGTCGCCTACCGGGCGCGTTATCCCGACCTGCCGCTGGAGGATCTGGAGGGCGAGATCGTCAGGATTCCCCACTTCGGCGAGACGGCACGCACCGGCCTGCATTTTCTGCTGCCTGTGATCCTGCTGATCTGGTGCCTGATGGTGGAGGAGTTGTCGCCCGGCCTGTCGGCATTCTGGGGCGCTGTCGCCCTTATGGCGCTGATCGTCACGCAGCGGCCGCTCACCGCCTTTTTCCGCAAGGACCGCGCGCTGGCGCAGCATTGGCTTCACGGTTTCGACGATCTGGTCGGTGGTCTGTCCGCTGCAGCACGCAACATGACGACGGTCGGCATCGCCACTGCGACGGCCGGCATCATCGTCGGCACGGTTCTGCTCACCGGCATCGGGCTGGTGATGACCGAACTGGTCGAATTCATCTCGGGCGGCAGCTTCCTCGTCATGCTTTTGTTCACCGCGGTGATCTGCATCATTCTCGGCATGGGCATGCCGACCACTGCAAGCTATGTCGTCGTCGCCACCTTGATGGCGCCGGTCATCGTCGATTTGGCGGCGCAGAACGATCTTGCCGTGCCGCTGGTCGCCGTCCACATGTTCGTTTTCTATTTCGGGCTGATGGCGGATGTGACGCCGCCAGTGGGCCTGGCGGCTTATGCTGCTGCGGCAATTTCCGGCGCCGATCCGGTGAAGACCGGCATTCAGGGCTTCAAGTACGAGATCCGTACCGGCCTGCTGCCGTTCATCTTCATCTTCAACACCGGACTGCTGATGATCGATCTCGAAGGTCCGTTCGATTTCGTCGCGATGGTGGTGACATCGACGCTGGCCATGGTCTCGTTTGTAGCAGCGACGCAGAATTGGATGCTCGTGCGCAACCGCTGGTACGAGACGATTGCGTTGCTTGTGGCCTGTTTCATCTTGTTCAGGCCGGGATTGTTGCTCGATCAGGTGAGTGAACCGTATCGGGCAGTACCCGCCACCGAACTCAGCCGTATCGTCGACGAGACGGCCGAGGGAGGCGCGGTTCGCCTGCGCCTGACGACACTGAACCTCAACGGCGATGAGATATCGAAGCTGGTTCGGCTGCAGCTCGGGCCTGCAAATTCATCGGCCGAACGCCTGAAGGCTGCGGGCCTGGACGTCAGTGCGCTTGGCGATAGCGTGACAGTCGGCGTCGTGCGACTGGGCAGCCAGGCGGCCAAATTCGGCCTGCAGCCCGGCGACGAAATCAACCAGGTGCTAGTCCCTGCGGAACGGCCATCGCGCTATTGGTTTACCATCCCGGCCCTGTTGTTGGTCGGTCTCGTCTTCTGGGTTCAGAAGCGGCGAAGGAGGACAATCGGTCTGTAAGCGTCTTGTGAGCGGAAGAGTCTTGGCCAGCATGTCAGTAACAAGAGAACCAAACGGCGCCGCGGAACCGACTAATGCGGAAATGCGCATGACGACGCGCGACCGCCCCTTCGAACCCGTCGACTACGGGCTTTACGCGCTGACGGTCATTGCCTGGAGCGCATCGTGGTTCGCGATCGAACTTCAGGTCGGCAGCGGCGTGTCGAACGAGGTCAATCTGGTCTGGCGCTTCGCCATCGCCACGCTGCTGATGTTTGCCTGGGCGGGTTTTTCCGGTCGGCGGCTCCGCTTTCCGATCACCGATCATTTGCGCTTTGCTGTGCTCGGCATCCTCATCTTCTCGTCGAACTTCCTGTTTTTCTATTATGGCGCCGGCTATCTCGTCAGCGGCTTGCTCTCAGTCGTCTTCTCGCTCGCTTCGGTCATCAACATGCTGCTCGCTGCCTTGGTCATCGGCGAGCGCCCGGCGCCGCGCATTCTCGCCGGCGGCATCATCGGCTTCGCCGGAATAGCGCTGATGTTCTTTCCCGAAATCGCTGCCAACGGGCTTTCCGGCGGCACGTTGGTGGGCCTTCTTCTGTGCCTCTGCGGCACGCTGAGCTTCTGCGCCGGCAATCTCGTCTCCGTCGCCAACCAGCGCCGCGGACTGCCGCTCGTTTCAACGAGCGCCTGGGGCATGCTTTATGGCACTTTGTGGTCGGCGTTGTTGGCCTTCCTGCTTGGTGAGCCGTTCGTGTTCGCGACGACCGCCTCTTATATCGGCTCGCTGGTCTTCCTCGCCGTCATATCGACCGTCGTGGCTTTCGCCGCCTACCTGACGCTGCTCGGACGCATTGGCGGCGCCCGCGCCGGCTATGCGACCGTCATATTTCCCGTCTTTGCGCTTTTGATCTCCACGGCGCTGGAAGGCTATGCCTGGACCGCTTACGCGGTCGCCGGGCTCGCCCTCGTCGCCGCCGGGAACGTCCTGGTCATTCGCGGGGGACGGCGCTGACGCATGGAATGCTTGCGCAATGCCGCCGCGTTCCGGTTGTGCGGGTCGCGGTTCTATCGAGCTTGACTCTCCGCATCCTCTGTCTAAGCTGCGGTCAATGGGTCAGACCAATGTACCAGGGTTGGCCCGGGAGGGAACTAAACGCGCATGCCGATCCAGGCCGTTGAACCACGCCGGCTTTACCGACAGGTCGCCGATCAGCTCAGGCAGCTGATCGATGCCGGCGAGTTTTCCGTCGGCGACCGTCTGCCGACCGAGCGGGATCTGGCCGACCAGCTCGGAATTTCCCGCCCGACGGTCCGTGAAGCGCTGATAGCCCTGGAGGTTGAAGGCCGCATACGCATCCGCGTCGGCTCGGGTATCTACGTCACCGATCCGCCGAGCGCCGCCGCCTCCGAACCCGAAATAGAGGAAGGCCCGTTCGAGCTGTTGCGCGCGCGCGAATTCGTCGAAGGCGCGATCGCCGCCGAAGCGGCCCTCCATGTCCGGCCTGCAGATATCGAACGGCTCGACGACGTGCTGCGCCGGATGGAGGCCATGCGTCACCCCAACAAGATGACCATTGCGCTCGACCGGGAATTCCACACCGCCGTCGCCGGCATTCTCGAGAACGCGGTGCTGGTGCGCTTCATCGGAGAGCTTTTCGACCAGCGCATGAACCCGTACTTCGAACGCCTGTCGATCTATTTCGAGACCAGCGATTCCTGGCAGGTCGCGGCAAAGGAACATCTTGCCGTGCGTGATGCAATTGCCGCGCGCGACCCCGAGCGGGCCAAGGCCGCCATGCAGCAGCATCTGCGCCAGTCGCAAATCAGATTCTCACGCAATTTCGATGAGAGAGCCGCAGCCAAGGAGGTTGCGGAATAGCAGTTGGCCGGGGGGAGATCCGGCCGTCAAGTTCAACCAGGGAGGAATTAGATGCTGAGAAAATACGCAGTTCTGCTCGGTGCGATCGCCGCAATTGCCATACCCATGGCGTCGGCCTCGGCGGAAACGGTCCTGAAATGGGCGCATGTCTACGAGACGACGGAGCCCTTCCACACCGAATCCGTGTGGGCGGCCGACGAAATCAAGAAGCGCACCCAGGGCCGCTACGCCATCGACGTCTATCCGGCCTCGCAGCTTGGCAAGGAAGCAGACATCAACCAGGGCCTGATGCTCGGTACCGTCGATATCATCATTTCCGGATCGAGCTTCGCGGCGCGCGAATATCCACCGATCGGCGTCACCTATTTCCCATACACTTTCCGCGATGCCGACCATTTGCTGAAATACACCAAGAGCGACGTCTACAAGGCCCTGACCAAGGGCTATGAGGACAAGACCGGCAATCACATCGCCGCCACCACCTATTACGGGACGCGGCAGACCACCTCGAACCGTCCGATCGCCAAGTGCTCCGACATGCAGGGCCTGAAGATGCGGGTTCCCGACGTGCCGGCCTATCTGGCCATGCCGCGTGCCTGCGGCGCCAACACCGCGCCGATTGCCTTCGCCGAGGTGTATCTGGCCCTGCAGAACGGCACGGTCGAGGCCCAGGAGAATCCGCTGACCACCATCGAGGCGAAGAAATTCTACGAGGTGCAGAAGAACATCGTGCTCACTGGCCATATCGTCGATCATCTCAACACCATCATATCGGCGTCGCGCTGGGCCTCGCTTTCCGACGAGGACAAGAAGATCTTCACCGAGGTGATGCAGGAGGCTGCCGCCCGCGCCACGGCAAAGATCGTCGCCCGCGAAAAGGAACTGGTGCAGGTATTCAAGGACCGCGGCATCAGCGTAACCGATGTCGACCGTGCCGACTTCGAGAAGAATGTGCTGGAGAAGGTCACCTTCGAGGAGTTCGGCTACAACAAGTCCGATTGGGAAGCGATCCGCGCCATCAAGTAGGGCACCGGGAAATCAGATGCTTGATCAAGAAGACAGAGCGGCAATCGGATTTGCTGCTTTAACCTGCCCTTCCGTCCGGCTCCAAATTGCGCCGGACGGCCTTTTCAATCCTTGACGACCCACCAGCTTCGGGAGCCCGCGCCGATGGCCGAGGAACACCACACCGAGATCACCGTCGAAGAGATCGCGCACGCCTTCGAGGAGGTGCCGGTACACGTCGACCTGTCGGACCACGGCATCGAGGACTGGATTACGCTTGCCGTTTTCTGGGGCATGGTCGTGTGTGTCTTCCTGCAGTTCTTCACCCGCTATGCGCTGAACAACAGCCTTGCGTGGACCGAAGAGATCGCCATCAACGCGCTCGTCGTCGTCGTTTTTCTCGGCGCCGCCATGTGCGTGCGCCTTTCGCGCCATATCCATGTCGACGTGCTTTACCACTATCTGCCGGAGCGCGTCGGCCGCTGGCTGGCGCTCGCCGTCGATGTTATCCGCATCGCATTCTTCGCCTACGGATCCTGGCTGATGTGGCGCTACGTCACGATCGTGGCGCATGAGCGCATGGTCACCGTCAACCTGCCGCGGCGCTGGTTTTTCTACGCCGTACTGGCCGGGTTCGTGCTGATGCTACTGCGCTCGATCCAGGTCTTCATCGGCAATTACAGGCGCGGCTATTCGGTGCTCGAGCGTCCTGGCGCGTTCGAGACGGCGGGGGTCTGAGCGATGCTGCTTCTGGTCGGGGGCTTTCTTGTCCTGATGCTCATCGGCGTGCCGGTCGCCGTTTCGATGGCGGCCGCGTCGATCCTTTACCTCGTCATCTACGGCGTCGCGCCCGATATCATCGCGGCCCAGCGCATGATCGCCGGGGTGGAGAGCTTTCCGCTGCTCGCCGTTCCGTTCTTCATCCTGGCCGGCAACCTCATGAACATCGCCGGCGTGACCGGGCGCATCTATTCCTTCGCCCTTGCCCTGGTCGGCTGGATGAAAGGCGGCCTGGCGCAGGTCAACATCATCGGATCGGTGATCTTTTCCGGCATGTCGGGCACCGCGCTCGCCGACGCCGCCGGCATCGGCACCATCGAGATCAAGGCGATGAAGGACCACGGCTATCCGATCGACGCCGCGGTCGGGGTTACCGCCGCTTCAGCCACGCTCGGGCCGATCTTCCCGCCTTCGCTGCCCTTCGTCATCTACGGCATGATGGCCAATGTCTCTATTGGCGCGCTGTTCATGGCCGGCATCCTGCCCGGCGTGGTCATGACCGTGCTGATGATGATCACGGTCGCCATCTTCGCCTACAGGCGCGGCTGGGGCTCCGACACATCCTTCGAGCTTCGGCGGCTGGCCGAAGCGGCGGGCGAGGTGCTGGTGGTGGCTGCCTTTCCGATTGGCTGCTATGTGCTGGTGCAGCTTGGCCTGTCGATCAATATCGCGGTCGGCATAGCGCTGCTGGTGCTGATCGTGGCGGACTGGTATTTCGATTTCTCCGCGGTCATGGCCCTGATGACGCCGGTCATCCTGATCGGTGGCATGACGATGGGCTGGTTCACGCCGACCGAAGCGGCGATGGCGGCTGTGATCTGGTCGCTTTTCCTCGGGCTGGTGCGCTACCGCACGATGACGCTGCGTTTGCTTGCCAAGGCCAGCTTCGACACGATCGAAACGACCGCCTCGGTGCTCTTCATCGTTACCGCCGCATCGATCTTCGCCTGGCTGCTCACCGTCAGCCAGGCAGCACAGCTGTTTTCGAACTTCATCTTCGCGCTCACCGAAAACAAGTGGGTCTTCCTGATCCTGGTCAACATCCTGATGCTGGTGGTCGGCTGCTTCCTCGATACGATCGCCGCGATCACGATTCTGGTGCCGATCCTGCTGCCGGTCGCTGCCGTCTACGGCATCAACCCTGTGCATTTCGGGCTGATCATGACGCTCAACCTGATGATCGGGCTTTTGCACCCGCCGCTCGGCATGGTGCTGTTCGTGCTGTCGCGCGTCGCCAAGCTCTCGGTTGAGCGCACCACCATGGCGATCCTGCCGTGGCTGGTGCCGCTTATCGTGGCGCTGCTTCTGATCACCTTCATACCCGCCATCACGCTTTGGCTGCCGACCGAGATGGGCTTGATCCGGTGAGTGGCCAGGTGATTGCCGCGACGCTGTTCGGCCCGCAGGACCTGCGCGTCGTGGAGCGTCCGCTTGAACCGCTGGCACCAGGCATGGTGCGGGTGCGCTTTGGGGCAGGGGGCATCTGCGGCTCCGACCTGCATTATTTCCGCCATGCCCGGACCGGCGACTTCGTTGTGACCTCGCCGCTTGTCCTCGGCCACGAGATCTCGGGCGAAATCGTCGAGATCAACGGCGCGGCACCCGGCCTGGGTGTCGGCGACCATGTCGCGGTCAATCCGTCGCGCTGGTGCGGGCATTGCGCGCGATGCCTGGAAGGCCGCGCCAATCTCTGCGAGAACATCTATTTCATGGGCTCGGCATCGAAGACGCCGCATATGCAGGGCGGCTTCGCCAGCCTGTTCGACGCCACGCCCGCGCAATGTTTCAAGGTTCCATCTGACGTGGCCTACCAGGCGGCCGCACTTGCCGAGCCGCTGGCGGTCAGCCTGCACGCTGCCACGCGGGCGGGCGACATCAGGGGCCGCAATGTCATCCTGTTCGGTGCCGGCCCCATCGGTCTCTTGACCATGCTCGCGGCCAGGCTTGCGGGCTGCGCTGAACTGACCGTCGCCGACATCGCCGCCGCGCCGCTCGCCTTCGCCCGCAGTTTGGGCGCCGACAGGACGATCGACCTTTCCGGCGGCGACGCCGAACTCCAGGCGCTTGCTGCCGGCGGTTCGCTTGATGTGGCGTTCGAGATTTCAGGCACTGCCGCCGGCCTTGCCGCGGCGATCGCTAGTGTCCGGCGCGGCGGCACGGTGGTCCAGGTCGGCAATCTTCCCGGTGGCCAGATCCCGCTGCCTGCCAATGCAGTGATGGCCAAGGAGATCGACCTCAAAGGCACATTCCGCTTCGGCACGGAGTTCGGCCGGGCGGTCGATCTCATCGTGTCGGGGGAGGTGGACGTCCTGAAGCTGATGACAGCGGAGCGCACGCTTTCTTGCGCCCCCGATGCCTTCCGACTTGCCGCCGACCGTTCACAGAGTGTCAAGGTCGTGCTGACCGCGGACTGAATCGTGGTTTTTGCCAGATCGTTGGCGGCTATAACTCATTGCGAACGGACGAAACTCAGAACGTGCTCGACGTATATGCTCCCACCCAGGTCTCCGGTTAAACTCGGGAGCAATACCCGGCAGCTTGCTGTCAAAATTGTTGGCAGCAAATCCGCTCGCGCTTAAAGCCCTTCGTCGCGAGATTTCGTTCAGTTCGGCCATGCCTCGTCCTGCCAATCGCGCGCTGCGTGGATCACCCGCAAAATTGAAATGCTTTGTCGGGCGCCCTTGGCGGTCACGGCATAAGCGATGATGTAGGGCAGGCGACTCAAAGGCTTTTTATAGGTGCCGGATACACGGCCGGGTCGCCCGGTTGCCATTTCCCCAAGCGCGGCCCCTGCGTCCAGAATCCGGTCTGCTGCCAGGCGCGCAGCGCGCGGATTATCCTGCGAGATATAGGCGATCTGTTCCTTGATGTCGTCCAGCTTACCGCGAGACCACTGAACGGCTCGCGTCACACCTTGCGGCCCGTGCCGGCATCAATCGCGGCATAAATTTCTGCCATAGCCTTATCATGAGACACGATGCGCCCAGCTTCGACATCAGCAAGGCCGCGCTTGATACCTTCAATGATTTCAAGCTCGCGATCGACATACGCTGCGACGGCTTCACCTGCGAGGAACGACTTGCTACGCCGGGTGTCGGTTGCGATCCGGTCGAGCTTTTCCTTTACATCGGGACTGACGCGAATTGTCATAGTGGTGCTAGCGGCCATAGCGGTGTCCTGTGTTGATCGGTGTACACCTTAGCACAGAGCGCCGCGCTGGTTCATTATCCCCTGACCGCCGAGCCGACGATCGAATCCACAAAGAAGCGCTGCAGCAAGACGAAGAGCACCAGTGGCGGGAGCACGGCAAGCGTGGCGCCAGCCATCACCAGTCCCGTGTTTAGAGCGCCTCTGTTGTAGCTGAGCAGGCGACTAAGGCCGATGACGATCGGATATTCGTGTGCATTGCCCTGTAGAACGGTCAGCGGCCAGAGATAGCTATTCCAGTGATAGACGAAGGCAAACAGCGCCAGTGCCGCGATTGCCGGCGCCAGACTGAATCGAGGATGCGCAAAGTCCCTGTTTTTTGCGAGGCAATCGGCGCTTCACTGTGCAGGTACAAATAGAATGTGCGACCGTGCTGGCTTCCCAGCATCAGGATAGAGCATACGCCTGGAACCTTCATAGCCCGATGCCGCGCTTCTTTCCCAGGTTCCAATCCACGCCCCCCATATCCGAGCACACGACCCCGATGACTTGATTACCCAATCGCTTTTCGAGCGACGGCGACCAGGGCACGAGCTTGAATTCGAGTCCATTGTCGATCATCGCGAGCCGGCCTGAAGCCAGCGAGAAACGCCGCCGGTAAATCCCAGCCACATGATCGCCGTTGGCAGCCTTCGTGAACGAGAGGCCCGTCTGGGCGGCGAGGCGGGCACCGAGCGATTCCACCTCATGATCGTGTAAAGTATCGATCAGATTGCGCACAAGAATGACGCGCTGTCCCTCGCGCTTGGCCAGATCGCGGCTGACAAGGTGGTCGACCCGATCTTGCAGTGCCTGTCTTACGTCCCTACCAAAGCCGCCGTCACCGAATTCGGCAGGCTCGCGTGCAACGAGTTGGCGATCGAGCCAAGTCGCGCCGGAAGCATGGACCTGCTGTTCGATTGACAGGTCGGAGCGGACCGCGAGCGTGACCCGGCCACCGCCATTTGCACTCGCATCGCGGCACAACTCCACGACCGAGCCCGGGTCGGAGTCTCCGGCCGCATCAGGGTCATGGAAGCGAATGTGGTGCGTGCGTCCATCAATGCCATCGACGATGGCATAGGCCGCGCCGCGCCGTTCGTCATAAAGGCCGCGTTCGAGCAGTCGGCCGATCACGGGCGCATCAATCCTTTCGGCGGCTAGCACATAGTCGGCCGTCCCTTTTTCTAGCCCATGCACAGTGAGGCTGCGGTGCATGCGCTTGATGATGTCGCCGCGTTCACCGAGGGCGCGCAAAGTGGGCTCGGCCTGTTCGACCACTATCCACTGGCCGGGACGGATCTCGTTCGCGAGGCCCAGGCTTTCCAGTTGCCGCAGCCGGCCGACTTTGAGCCCCAGGAACTCGTCGGGCCGGCGATCAGGATGTGGCGCGAGATCAATGATACCATGACGGTCGGCGTCACGAACAAGCTGGCGATCGAGCTGCGTCCAGCGCTCAGTGTCGACCTGGCGCTCGATGGCCCGGCGGATGTCGAGGTCCATGCGGAGCCCAAGCGTCTGGGTGAGAATGTCGCTCGCCCGATCGCGCATGCCCTGGCGGATGTAGTCCCGCGAGATGACAAGGCTCTCGCCATCGTCGGCAACGCCGCGAACGAGGATGTGAACGTGCGGATGTTCGGTGTTCCAGTGATCGACGGCTATCCAGTCGAGCCTCGTGCCGAGGTCGCGCGCCATGTCGGCCATCAGGTCACAAGCGAAGTTCTTGAGGTCGCCGAGCTCCATTGCATCGTCTGGCGAAACGATGAAACGGAAGTGATGCCGATCATCCTTGCAGCGGTCGCAGAAGGCGTCATGATCTGCATCTTTGGTGTCGGGACCGAACATCCTCGCCTTCTCACCATCACGTGTAACACCTTCGCGGCGAAGATATTTGAGATGGGTGGCGAGTGGCCCAGACCCTCTGAACTGCCGTACCACACGGGTCTTGACGACGGCGCCGCGTGACCGGTCAGAGATGAGGCGACTGGCGCGGATGCTCGCTGACCTGCCGCGGCCAAACGTTGAAGCTCGCGGGGAGGTGATCCGACCCTGGCGTGTAAGGTGACCGCCGGCGCGCTGTGTGGCCGCAAGAGCCTGGAAGATGAAGGGTCGTGCGCGCTGGCCGGCGCGGGAGCGGATGCGACCAGGGCGGACGCGAAAGCTATCGTCACGCTTCATGCTAGACGGCCACGAGGTGCGGTTTCCATTGAAACACTGAAAAATTGGGAATAGCGCACATCGCTGATTGTGCCAGCACATTGCGAAATGAGACGAAAATTGTAAGGAAAACAATCGGCCGAACCGAGCCGCACCTCGCGGCCCTTTATCCTGCCAATCTCTCTGTTCTCATCCACAGCCAACCCTTCCGCCGGAATTTCCGCGACGGAACAGGCCGGAATGCAATTGAGGAGGAACGTGGCGATCATTGCGATATGGCTAAAGAGGGCTGAGCGAATAGGCCGGAACCAGCGTGGTTCGATTGGAAATCGGTTTCACCCGGCTGTGGCTCGATCGCGGTCAGGTCCGCAACAGGATTGCCCATTGGCGACCGCATTGCAGACGAATGAATCGCCGCAAAGATCGTCTCGGCATAACCATTGCCATCCGATGCAGCGGCGTTCCGAATGTCATGGGGATGCGGAAAGATCGTTGCACGGAGTGAGCTGGCTCTGCCCCTTCCGTGCCGCGCGCGCCGCGGAGTGAGAACTGCACCATCGAGCAGCGGCGCAAGTTTCCTGACGTAGTCGACCGTCTCGCGTGGCAGCGGACGGCCGGTTAAGAGATGTTCCGTGTACCGACCAGGACCGGCATTGTAAGCGGCAAGAAAGCCGCTGCGCCCGAAGCTGTCGAGCATTTCGCGAAGATATGCTGCACCTGCAAGAATGTTGTCACGCGGTTGATACGGATCGTCACCGAGACGGTATTTGATGCGCAGTTCTTGCCACGTCGCCGGCATGATCTGCATCAAGCCCATTGCGCCCTTGCTTGAAAGCGCACGAACATCGCCGACGCTCTCAACATGCATGACGCCGCGCAGCAACTGCTCTGGAATGGCGAAGCGTTTTGACGCTTCCCGGATATGCCGCGACCACGGGCCAGCCGACAAGATCGTCGACTCGGAGTGCGCCGGCCGTTCACCAGCAGAGGAAGCCGCTGCACCAGTTTCGGGCGCCACGAAGCCGAGCATCACACATGCGGCAAACGTCGTCATGCCTCTGTGGGCTGCGTCCCGCAGACCGCAGAACCGATGCGCCGCCAGCCTGCGACGGTGTTCGCTTCCGTTAAGGGCAGGGGCTCGCCAATCGAACCGGCTTTGCCAAAATTGTGATGAAATCGGCGTCCGCAGCCACAAGCAAGTGTCCGGCCCCCTCTGGGCTGCCTCGCGGGCGGTCGGGTCGAAGGTTTTCACCGGCGCGCAATGGATCAAAAGGGTTGGCGAGAAAGATTCGTCGAAGGGCTCCAGAAGCATCTGTTCAGCCTCGCCCGTCGCGCTTCGAAGATCGCTTCCAGTGCAGGCTCCAGACGCTGTTCTCTGCATCGGACCGGAACAGCTTGGCGCGGATCGGCTGCGTAAAGGACGGGTCGTCTATTGAGACGGAGAGGTAATCCCCAGCCTTGTCTCCGGCGCGGTCCCAAGCCGCACCGATCGCCATCCCTTCGCAATAGATCAGATGGTCGGGCGCGTTTTCGGTTTTGGATTTCTCGGCAGGCAGGATGGCAATCTTCGCCTCGATTGTTAGCGTGGAGAGATTGCCGAAGAAGCCGTCATCATTGCGCGTGAAGGTTCCGATCTGGGTCATTGCAGTGCTCCTTTCTGAGTGTTAGTGCGCGTCGAGCCGAGCCCTCACGGCTCGCTAGCGAGGGGATCGTTGGTGATATCCAGTACCGGAGTGGTGCGCTCCGTGGTCCAGACTGGAACCGCGCGGCCAACTATCGATGAGAGCGGGAGCGGGCCGAAATAGCGGCTGTCAAAACTGTCGGCTGCACCCGGGTTCATAAGGAAGACGTCGGCCTCGGCAACGTCGCGGCAGCCCTGCCAGATGGGCAGGGATCGACCACGACTGTCACGCTCGCGCGCATGTCCATACGTCTTGCCGTTGACGATGATCATTGTGCCTTGGCGACAGACGGTTGCGCCCCCGAGTGCCAAAACATGCTTGAGGAGCGGCACATTTTTCGGCAGATAGCCGCGTCTTGCCATGAAGGCCGCCAATGGCTCGGGCGGCATGATGACGGCGATATTGGCAATACCGATTTTGTCGGCCGGCTGGACGCGATAGAGCCCGACGGGGATGCTCGCCGATGCGTTCCAGATGGACAGCGGCGGATGGCTAATCCATGCCGGCGCCGCGGCGAGCACTGCGCCGCCAACCATGGTGGCGATGATCTTTGTGCGTTTGCTCATGACTCGATCCCGGGGCGCAGCAGGAAAGCTTTACGACGCTTGCCGGTGTATGGACTCGGCTGCTCGCGTGCGGCTATCCGGCTGTGGACGTGCCGCCGTTGACGCGGCGACATGAAGGTCAGGATTTGCTGCTGTTTCGCCGCTACCAAGCGGCGCGGTTGCAATCTCCTGGCTTGCGCGTGGATGGTTTGCGACGCAGCCCAGACCAGGATGGCAGCGTTCCAAATCGTTCCCATGCCGTGCACACTTGCCGCCTCAACGCAGGTCGATTCTTCGCCCGCATGAGGGTGGATCGGTGTCAGGCGGCGGGATTTCACCAATAAGACGAGCTGCCGCGCCACGACGTCCCGCGTGCCGCGTGGAGGGAAGCCGGTTGAGGGGACATAAGACAGCGCAAATTGCTGCTGAACGGTCTCGCGATACTGCATTTTCGGTGCGCCACAGATCAGGAGCTGCGGTCGCGCCGGCCGACATAGGCGGGCGCGCGGGCTGCATGGGGTTTTGCCGGCGGAACATAGGTCGCGTTGGCATCGCTGGTGGAGGTGCGTGCGCCCAGCTCTATCCAGGCGTGCAGGTCGTTGATGTCGTAGAGAACGCGCCCGCCGACCTTCCGGTATTTTGGGCCGGTGCCGTAGGTCCGGTGCTTTTCGAGTGTGCGGACGCAGAGCCCGACGATGGGTGCTGCCTCCTTCGTGCGCAAATACTTTTGGGGCGCGTCCGCGGGACCCTTCGACATCGCTCGATCTCCATTCGGTTCTGCTGTCGTCCTGGCCTGCCGGGACGCGCGAAGTGGACCATGATCGAAATGAGGAAAGGCGAGGGAGGGCAAAGATTGGGGGGCGCGTTTTTGCTACCCCTTTGCTATCCCGAAGAAGGACTTCGGCGGCCGGACTTTTCGCTGCGGTTGTGGGGATAGAAGAGAAGATCGCGATAGCCGCCGGCGACTAAAAAAGCTGCACGGCGTAAGATAGCTCGGACCTTGTGGCGGAGATGATGATCACGCCAATCTCGCGGCACAATCGGCTCTTGCGAAAACAGCACCTCCGCGAGCTGACGATAGGTTGCACCCATGCGGTGACCATCATGTGCGCGCAAATTGAGGATATGCCTGGTCTTGGTCTGTTGCGGCAGCGCGCCGTAAGATGAACTTCCTGCCCGGCCGTTCAGTGCGCGCCAGAACCGGCGCGCTGCATCGAGCCGCGTCTCGAATGCAGCGTCGAGCGGCAGAAGGGTAGCGTTGAATTCACCGGCGCGGTCATCAGCGACGAGATGACTTTTCCCAATTAAGGTAGACCAAATAATGTGAAGGCCTTCGTCCTGCGGCCAAACGCTGGCTCCGGCAAGGCTGGAAGGTCGAACTGTTTGATGGGATGTAGATACCCGCATGACCCGGAGCACGCGCGGCGAGGCCTGTTCCGTCCAGATGATATTGTCAGCTTTCGGAAGTCCGGCACCGGCAGTTTTGAAATCGCGCGCCCCAACGGGCGGCGAGATCGGGCTGACCGGCAGGTTCTCCAGAACCAGCGAGTTGCGATGCAAGCTGGCTGCACTCTGCCACGAATTCGTCATTCCGGATCAGATACTCGGCAGCGAATTCCGTAGCCTGGTAGCTGCACATGTGTGCATACGCCGCCGGATCGGTCCAATCGCCTTGCACTGTTCCTGTCCTCTCCGCGTACCCGGATGTGAGGCGTCGGCGTCAACATTCCCGGCGGATAAGGAAGTTGAATAGTTGGAGAGTCGACAAACCATTATGCCGACTCAGCAAAGTGGAGCGCCGGCCGCGTCAGTGCGGAGCGCCGCCAGCGAGAAGATATCGGTAGCCGCTGGTCGTTATCCATCGCGCGCGGGCAAGATGGGTTTCCCAGGACCGGAACGCTCGTTCCGGCTCCTGCTCCGGGTCTATATGCAAGACGATCCTGGCCACCTCTCGCCAATCGGCATCTTCCGCCGCCGCGTCAAGCAGGCGAATGTAGGTGAGCAGACGCTCCTCGTCATAGCCGGTCAGGACCGAGGCATCCGGCGCAATGTCGGCGACATCAGGATCGAGCAGCGGTTTAAGCATGGTATTTGACCGTTCATATTTCGATCGCGATCTCGAAGGAGCCGTCCTTTAGATCGAGCACCAATCATAGCGAATAGGAACGATCATTCCTAGAACGATAGTTCCCTTTCTGGTCCCTAATCCGCCATGAATCTCAAGGAGATCATGGCGGCCAACATGCGTCGTCTGCGCCATGACCAGAACGTGACGCAGGAGGAACTGGCCGCCCGCTCTGGACTGAGCATGCGTTACGTCGGATCGATCGAGCGCGCTCGGGTCTCGGCCAGCATCAGTGTTCTTGGGAGGATCGCAACTGCGCTGAATGTGGACCCATGCGAGTTGATCAGAAAATCGGCACCGTGAGTTGACGCGGGAAACACCTCAATTTTCGATGATCGGCGAGGCGACATGCAGGAATGAAGTCTCCAGTCGCGAACACGACAGGTAGTCGCCCCGAAGTCCGACGGAGCTCGTTGCGCAGCGACTGCGCTCATCTTGTCGTGAAAAGGAGGACGGCCCCGCCCTGTTCGTCCGGGCGGAGCCTTGGTCGGGGCTTTACTCCGCGTTGCGGCGGCCGTTGGGGCGGGACCAGATGAGGCTGTAGTCTTCGCCTTGCTCATCGTTGAAGAGGTTGGCGTAGATCGGAGCGGTGAAGCTCGGATCGTCCAGCTTCAGGCCGAGAAAGTCGCGGCCTTCATTGGAGCGCTTGGACCAGGCGGCGCCGATCTCGACCCGCCCGACGAAGACACGGTGACTGGGGGCGTTGTCGCCAGAGCGGTTGGCCTCGGGGACGATGCGGACGTTCTTGGCCTGGAGCGAGAGGGTGACGATTTCGCCGGTGAACTCGTTGTTGCCGGTCCTCTTGAAGCTTCCGATTATCGCCATGAGTTTTCTCCTTGAACTCTGTTTCGAGCCCGCACCATTGCGGCCTCAATGGCGATCGGCGGGCCGCAGGCGATCGACGCCGCATCGCTTGCGACCGCAGCGCCAGCGGAGGATGGCAGCCAAGCGACTTTGTTGTTTGGCGAGGAATGACGGCGCAGCTGGCAGGGGAAGAAAGTCGATTGGCGCCATTGCGGCTTAGGCGATCGAGGCGCAGCCGACCTTCGGCCAGATCAGCCCATTAGAGAGGCCGTTTGGAGCGGCCCACCAGATAGAGACATCAACGGAGAACCTGGCGATACCGTCGCTGGCGAAATCCTGGCTACGATGGTCACCGGCGTCGATGCTCCTCTGTACAGGCATCGCGAAGTCGCAAGCTGTTGTCAGCAACGCGGATAAGACACGCACGTGATGGTTCAAGTCACGGCTGACGTGCACCACCGGATATGCGCTATCTTTAGAACGGGTCGGAACCCCGTGGTGGATTCGAACTGTGCGTCGCGCGATGCCGTGTCAGCGACGACGCTAACAATGCGACGGGCAAAAAAAGCATCCTGCCCACGCCGGTTGTTCGGTGAGTTCGCCCAGATCCAGGCCCTGTTCGGTTGAACGGGCGTCGTTATTCGCAGCTGTGATGCCAGCTGCGACGCAGCTGAACGTTGACGGCAAGCGTGACGGCGTCGCGCGCCTTTGCTAGGGCGCGGACTTGAGTATCGCAAAAAGACGGGCGGCGCAGGAAGCCGGAGATCGGGCATCCCGGGCCAAGCACTCCAGCGAGCTGCAAATACAGTACCCGCTGCCCGATCGCGGCCGTATCGCACAATCGAAAAAAGGGTAGGGGCGGGCAGCGCTTACGTGCCGCCTCCCTTGGGGCGGAAGTCGAGGACTGGGATGCCGAGCTTCTTTGCCTTGTCTGCAAGATTGTCCTGAATTCCGGTCCCGGGAAAGACGATGACGCCTATCGGCAGCGCCTCCAGCATTGCATCATTGCGCTTGAACGGGGCGGCTTTGGCATGCTTTGTCCATTCAGGGGCAAAGCCGATTTGGGGTACCTTGCGATGGTCTGCCCAACAGGAGGCGATCTTTTCGCCACCCTTCGGCGATTTCCCGTGCATCAATACCATGTCGGGATGCCTGGCGTGGACCTGGTCGAGCTTGGCCCAGATCAGCTGGTGGTCATTGAAGTCGAGCCCAGCGGTGAAGGCGATTTTCGGGCCAGGTGGCAGAAGGACTTCCTGCGAGGCGCGTTTCTTGGCGCTGAGAAAATCGCGGCTGTCGATCAGCGCAGAGGTCATGTTGCGATGGTTGACTATCGATCCGCTGCGCGGTCGCCAACTCGATCCGGTGTGGCGCTCGTAGTGCTCCGCGGCCTGATCACGCATCAGTTCGAAGGCGCTTTGGCGTTCGATCAGCGTCTGCCCTTCGGCCGTCAGGCGTTCCAGCTCGACGGATTTCACTTCGCTGCCGTCCTGCTCACGCTGGCTGCGGCGCTGCGCCTGCTCGTTGTGATCGAGTTCGCGCTCGATCCGATCTGCGGCGCGGTGAAAGATGTTGACGGTCGACCACAGAAGATCGTCGAGATCGGGCTCGAGGCGAGTGTCTTGCAGTGCCACGATGAGGGCGTCGAAGATGTCGGCGATCGCGCCGGCGACGCAGTGGCCCTCTGGAAGCGGTCGAGGATCAGGCTCATCCACGAAGGGACGGTAGCCATAGAGCTGGAGTTCGGTGAGGACGTGGTCGATGGGTGAAGACGAGTGCTGTGGTTCGTAGTCGTCATGCTCGCTCATTGGATGCTCCGCCGGTTGGACCGCGACCCTCGCGGCCTTCATGGCGACGGAAGCCGGCGGACGGGACGGACCTGCACCCGCAGCGAAGCGAAGGGCCGGAGTGTCAGCGGAGGAGGGTGAAGGCCGGCTATTTTGCTTCGCGATGGAAAGCGCTCCCTTGAGGAGCGTGCCGGAAAATAGTCGGCCGGAGACATTGCGGGTCCGGGTCGTTTGCTGGCCGATCGCCCTCTCGAAGGCCCGCAGGCGTGGTTCTCTCCGACTTCAGGAGCATCCAGTGATGCAAGCGACAGCGGACAGGCTGTTCGTTCCGAGTTATCCCGCCACTGCCATGAAACGGGCGATGTCCTGCGGGGCGAGCTGAACACGGACTGCTGCTCGAACGGCATCCACGCCTAGCGTACAGAGATCTTCGTTGAGGTCCCCAAGTGCCGGCGAGAGCACGACCGGCTCGATCCCGGCAGCATTCGCTCTTTCGATCAAGGTGTCACGCGCGCCGTTACCGGCTGGATCGGCGTCACGCACGATGTAGAGCCGTCTCAGCGTGAGGGGAAACAGCATGGCAGCAAGATGAGCGGCCGAGAGTGCCGCTGCCATAGCCATATCGGGCAGGATGCACCGAAGCGACAAGACGGTCTCGATGCCTTCGCCGCCCGCCATGACGTCGCCCGGCAGGCCAAAACGAACCGCGTGACCGAGAAGATCGCCCATCGCGCGCCTCGGCGTATCGACCGGTGCCTTGCCCCTGCCGGAAGGATCAAGCCATGTGCGATGTGCGCCAGTCAAATGGCCGTCGAGATCGGTGACGGAAGCGATCATCGCCGGCCAGGTCTCAGTCGGCGCTTGTTCGTCGGGCCGGTAGTAGCAGCGCGGGTGAAAACGCAGGCTTCCGGTCCCGTGCAAAGCGGTAATACTGCGGTTGTGCAGATACGCCTCTACGACCGTACCCGCAATCGGCTGCGACATCGCAAACAGCCGACGCGCTTTCTCCGACATTTCCGACGGCGCGGCCAGCAACTTCGACCGCATTGATGTCTGCTCTGGTCCGGGATGCGGTAGGCCGAGAAACGTTATTGCCTCATGGGCAACGTCCCTGAAGTCGCTCAAACCGCGGCTTTCGCGGATGATATCGAGAAGATCGCCATGATCCCCGGTCGCCGCGTCAGTCCATTTGCCGGCTGCGCCCTTTCCGCACTGCGAGCCGACGAGCCGCACGAACATAGAGCGACCCGGCGTGTTTCGGACATCGCCAACAAGCCAGTAGCGTCCCTCGCGATGTCCGTTCGAAAGATAGTGGCGACAAACCGCTTCGGCCTGTCGGCCCAGGCGGTGGGCCAGTTCGGACGCGTCGTGTCGGGGCATCATGCATCCTCCCGCGAGTCGATGCGCTGATAGCGCTCCAGCAGCTTGCCCAGAATTGCGGGTTCGGGCGCCTGTGGCTCAGTGGGACTGGCCGACCCTGCGCGAATCTCGACGGCAAGGCGCTCGATGCAACCACTGGTCGTCTTGCGCACGAGGAGGTGCGAGTGGGTCGTCACTTCAGCTACGAGGTCAGGTAGGTCCTCGATCCAGATGTCAGCCTTGACGCGGACCTGGGACATGGAGAACTCCACGTTCTTGAAGGCAATGTCTCGCGAGGACAGAAGGGTAATTTTCTGAGGGGTAGTCGCCATCGGGATGTACTCCGAGACGGGCAGTCGAGAGCCTCTCTCTCGACCTTCAAACTCGTCATGGAGATCCCGGCACTCCTCGTCCTCTTGTGCTTGGCAGCCAACCGAGGTTGTTGCGGGGTAGCAACTCAGTGACGGTGTTCCTGTTTCCAAACGCGGCTGCATACAAACGTGCAGCAGTAGCGATTAAGGACCACAGCGCGGCGATGAACGACGAGCGGGGCCGGTCGCCCCATTGGAAGTATCTAGGTTCTTCATCACGCCTTCGGCGCTGTGGCGTGCGACACCGAGGGCATGCGGCTGAGTTCGAGAGCGAACAGAGCGCTTTTTGCGACGGGAAATCGATTTGGACGTGGTTGGTCATCACGGGCGGCCTGCCGCTAATCGTCGCCAGCAATGACGCTGCCAGCCAAGAAGCGAAGGAGGTACTCCGCTGCCCTGCTCGCCTGAAGGCGGCGCGGCGCGCGCGGGCGTTGCGACGCAATAGGCCCTTCGGCCGCATCGATACTGAAACGATGGTCGGATCCCTTTAGGAGTGTGTCTGGCCGGACTGGAAGCAGAGGCCAGCCATAGATTTGTTGCGCAACCACTCCGATTGACAGGTCGAAGGCGCCTCTTCGCCGCAGCACCTCCGGCGGGCGGTTTTCGCAGCCGGTTTTTTGGAGAAGAGTTCTCCGGCAGGACCGTGTCCAGAACGGCGAGACAGGACGGAGTGCTCAACGAGGTCGGCGAACAGCTCAGACCTAAGAACTGCTGAGGACTTCTTATGAAAATCCCCGACCAATTCGACGAGACCACACCACTGCGCGTCGAAATCGCTGCGCGAATTGCCTTTCCCGACGGCTCGATGAGCGCAGCAGGCCTACGCAAGGAACGTGACGCCGGTCGACTTGAAACGGAGCTAATCGCCGGAAAGGAATACGTCAGCTTGATGGCAATCGCGAGGATGAGGGAACTATGCCGCGGACTTCGAAAGGGCCACGCCTGGTATGGCGTGACGAAAGCTGGAAAAAAGATGGAACGCGCCGAAACAAAGCTGGATGGTTTATCCGCGATGGAACCAGCTTCATCAGCGCTGGCGGCGGCGAAAAAGGCCGTCCAGGAACTGAAGCTGAAAAGGCGCTCGCCGCCTACATTGGAAGCAAATACCACCGAGCGCGGGGAGCCGAGGACGTCTTAATTGCCGATGTGGTCAACCTCTACCTTAAAGAGGTTGCACCGAAGCACGCGACACCAGAAGAGACGGCGGCTCGGCTGGATAAGGTCCTTGATTACTTCGGGGAAAAAACTCTCGCCGCCATCAATGGCAAACTCTGCCGCGAGTACGTTGCGTCGCGCCCCACCGAAGCCGCGGCGCGCCGCCAACTCGAGGATCTTCGTGCCGCCATCAACTACTACCGCAAGGAGGGTTATACAACCGCCGCACCGGTCATCACCCTGCCAGACAGGGCCGCCGCCCGCGAACGCTGGTTGACCCGCAGTGAGGCGGCCGCACTGATCTGGGCAGCTTGGCGAATGAAGCAGACATGGAAGGGCCAAGAGAGTGGCCGGCGCACTGGGCGACATCTCGCGCGCTTCATCCTCGTCGCACTTTATACAGGAACGCGCTCGGCCGCAATCTGCGGTGCCGCCATACGCCCAACGAAAGGGCGCGGTCATGTGGACCTAGACCGCGGTATCTTCTATCGCGGTGCCACCGGCGCAAGGAAGACCAAGAAGCGCCAACCCCCTGTACCGTTGCCCGAGCGGCTGCTGGCGCACCTCCGGCGCTGGGCGCGCACTGATCTTCACATCGAGACCAAATCGCGCGGCAAAAGTGCGAACATCGGTCGCAAGATATCGCAGGATTTTGTCGTGGAATGGAATGGAAAGCCGGTGCGGTCGATAGACAAGAGCTTCAAGACGGCGCGCGAAATCGCCGGCCTAGGGCCCGACGTTACTCCGCACGTGTTCCGCCACACCGCGGCGACTTGGATGATGCAAGCCGGCACCGATATGTGGCAGGCTGCGGGCTTTCTTGGCATTACAGTGGATGTCCTGATCGAAACTTACGGCCATCATCATCCTAATTTCTTGGCAGACGCCGCCGAGAAGATCACGAAGAAGCCAGTTTTCTCCAAGTCGCCGCAAACCGTTCCGAGTATAACTCAAATCGCAAGACACGAACGCGGTGTGCTCATCCCACAGGTTTCCCACAGAAACGGCGAAAGGAAACGCGACCAGTCGTGAGCGAACGTGGCGAAGGAGCCCAGGAACAATAACGACTTGCTGGTAAACCCACATCGTTCGGGACGATGGGATCGCACGTTCAAAACTGCCATCCGCACCCCGCTCAAAGGTCTACTCCGGCTCCCCAGGGCGCGTGCTCGCAGCCGTGCCTTGGATCGGTTTGCCGGGTCCCGAAAGCGACATTGAATGTGGGAGGATTAGAGGCAAAGATCGTGATGCCTGGCTTGACGGAGGCTTGTCTTCGAGGCCAATGAATACGCGCCTGGCCAAATCTCAAAACAGCAGCAAACGGCGCACTAGCCGCAAGCCCGGCGCACCGCTTCTGAGTGAAACTGTCAATCGGCAAGACCTTGGCCATGCCAACCATGTCGTTGTCCATCATCATTGCCGGGATCGGTTGCTCCGGGCCGCAAGACCACCAAAAAACTGGCATGGTCTCGTAGGCGGGACGTATCGGCGTTTCTGGCGCGGACCTCAACCAGGAGGTCGCAATCTTTTGCCATCACAAAAGCCCCATCTGAGTCGGTCAGTGGTCCATCTCTGGCCTGCTACCCCGCGACGATCAAGACTGTGCTTTCCGGCGACCAATGCAGCACGACATCCTGACCTTCCGCCAGCCTGACAGCGCCGGTATTCTGCACAATCACCTTGAGCGTCTGGCCAGCACGCTCGACAAAGTAGGTGCTGCTATTTCCGGCGAAGATGCGCTTCGATACCTGGCCTCGCAGCAGATTCGCGTTGGCCGCATCCGGAGCCTCGGCATCGGTGAAGATGCGGATGCGTTCGGGCCGCACGGCGCAGCTTGCCTTGGCCCCAGCGGCAAGCTTGGTACCCGAGCCGACGGCAATCGCTGTGCCGTCCGGCAGCCGGATGCCGTTGCCCGTGCTGTCGCCGCGAAGGATGTTGGCGTCGCCCAGGAAGGTGGCGGCAAACTCACTCGTCGGCCGATCGTAGATCTCCTCGGGCGAGCCTTCCTGCACCAGCTTGCCATCGCGCAGAATGCCGATGCGGTCGCTCATCGTCAGCGCTTCTTCCTGGTCGTGGGTGACGAAGATGGTGGTGATGCCGATCTCGCGCTGGATGCGCTTGAGCTCGATCTGCATGTCGACGCGCAGCGCCTTGTCCAGCGCGCCGAGTGGCTCGTCAAGCAATAGCACGCGCGGCCGGATGACGATCGCGCGAGCGAGCGCAACCCGTTGGCGCTGGCCGCCGGACAGCTGATGCGGCCGGCGGCCGCCGAGCCTGCCGAGTTGCACAAGGTCGAGTGCGCGCTGTACCTCGCTGGCAATCACCGCCTTGGGCTCGCCGCGCACCGACAGGCCAAAGGCGACATTGCCAGCAACGCTCATGTTGGGAAATAGGGCGTAGTTCTGGAACACCATGCCGATGCGCCGTTTTTCGACTGGCACCCGTTCGACGCTCTCACCACCTATGGTGATGCGGCCGGAATCGGGAAAGTCGAAGCCCGCGATTTGTCGCAGCAGCGTGGTCTTGCCGCTGCCTGACGGCCCGAGCAGGGCATAGAAGCCGCCATCGGCGAAATCGATAGACACATCGTCCAGCGCCTTGTGCGTGCCAAAACTGCGCGATACATTCGATACCTGCACGCCCGCCATTATTTCTCTCCGCCGAATTTGAAGAAGCGCGCTGTCAGCAGCATCAGCGCCATCGACACGACAATGATGATCGTCGAGACAGCATTGATCTCGGGCGTGAAACCTTTGCGGATCGCGGCATAGATTTCGACCGGCAGCGTCGTCTGGCCGGGCGTCGACAAGAAGTAGGATACGACGAACTGGTCGAAGGACACGGCGAAGGCGAACAGCCCACCGGCAATGACGCCCGGCATGATCCAGGGCAGCGTGACGCGGTTCGTCAACTGCCATTGATTGGCGCCGAGCGAGCGCGCCGCCTCTTCCAGCTCGTGCGCGAAGGTCTGCAGTCGGGCCGACACGACGACAATGACGTAGGGAAGCGCAAGCGCGACGTGGCCAAGCAGGATGGCGAACAGGCCGCGCCCAATGCCGACGCCGAAGAAGAAGATCAACATCGCCGTGCCGGTTATCAGCCACGGAATGGCGATTGGCGGAAACAGCAGCGCCTGCAGGAATTTCTTGCCGCGAAACTCATAGCGGTAGAGCGCAAGTGACGCCGCCGAGCCAAGCACGACGCAGATGATGGTAGTGATGACTGCGATTTCGACACTGTTCCAGGTGGCTGAGATAAGCTGGTCGTTCTGCCACAGCGAGACATACCATTCCGCCGTCCATTCGAACGGCAGCTGGTAGAAGGGCGAAACGTTGAAAGACATTAGCGCCATGATGATGATTGGCACATAGAGGAAGGCGAGCAATAGCCAGATGTAAAGGCGGCCGAGCCATTCGAGAACACGTGTCGTCGCCATCACGTAGCCCTCCGCAGCACCGGCGAGGCAACCGCCAGGATGACCAGCACGACGGCCAACAGGATAAAGGAGAGCGCAGCACCCAGCGGCCAGTTGAACACGGCGACGAACTGGTCCTCGATGACAGTGCCGTAAAAGGTGCCGGTACGGCCGCCGAGGATGCGCGGTTCCATGAACGAACCAACAACCGGGACGAAGACGAGCGCTGCGCCCGCCACCAGCCCCGGCATCGACAGCGGAATGATGACTCGATTCAGCACCTGCAGCCGCGAGGCGCCGAGCGAGCGCCCGGCTTCGATTAGCGAGTCATCGATGGCCTGCAGGGTCAGATAGCAGGTCAGCACCATGTAAGGCACGTAGGAGTGCACCAGCCCGATGATTACGGCCGGATAGGAATACATTAGGTCGATGTTGATCTTGAACGGCAGGACGGCGTTGAGCGCAGTGTCGAGAATGCCGCCTTCACGCAACACCATCGCCCAGGAGAAGATACGCACCAGCCCGTTCGACCAGAACGGCAGGATGACGAGCAGGAAAATCGCCTCTCGGGTGCGGCCTTTCAGCACCTTGGCCAGCACATAAGCGGCGGGATAACCGATGACGATGCACCACAGCGTCACCTCGAGGCCGAGGCGCAGCGAGGCCAAAAGCAATGTCAGATAAAGGCTTTGTGAAAAGAAGGCGGCATAGTTTTCGAGCGTGAACGCCCACGGCTTTCCCGACAGCGGCAGGTCGGTCATGAAGGAGAAGAAGACCATGGCTGAGAGCGGCAGGAAGATCGCAACCGTCAGCCAGAGATAGGCAGGCGCCAGCAGTGGCAAGGCCGATCTCAATCCGCTGCGCGACGCGGCCGCAACCTGTGCTGCCATGACATCCACCTCCCAGGATGGGGAAGCATCAGCCGACATGGATGGTCGGCTGATCCCGGCTTCTGCTGTTACTTCACGTCGACCTTGAGCTGCTGCCAGAGCGACAGATAGGTTTCGCGCTGGGCGTCTGTGATCGGCGCCTGGAACTGAATGCGCTTGGCGACTGCCGGGTCACCCATCACCTTGCGGTTGAACGCATCCCCGGGAAGTGCTTCTACAGCCTTGGTGTTGGCGGATACCGGGGCTCCGACCTTGGTGACCCATTCGACATAGAACTTCGGGTCGATCATGTAGTTGATGAAGGCCTCGGCGCCGGCGACATTCTTGGAACCGACCGGAATTGAGAAGGCGTCGAGCCAGGCGACAGCGCCCTCCTGCGGGATCACGAGCGAGACCGGCAGCTTGAAATGGGTCTTGGCGCGATCGGCCGAGCCGCTCCAATAGGTGCCGATGTCGATCTGGTTAGAGGCAGCCATCTGGTTCCAGTCGTTCTCCGAGCTCCAGAACGTCTTGATCTGCGGCATCAGCGAGGTGAGCTTCGCCTTGACCGCCTCGATATCCTTGATGTCGTTGATGTTCTGGCCGGTGGCAATGGCGCCGAACTGAACCGCCTCGACGGCATCATCACGGATGGTGACGCGGCCCTTGTGAGCGGGATCCCACATTTCGGCGATGCTCGTCGGCGGCTTATCGAAGGATTTTTCATTGATGGCGAGCGCCGTCAGCCCCCAGACCCACGGCACGCCATAGACCTTGCCGTCATGGACGAGCATCGGCGATCCGGCCTTGTCCTTGCTGATGTCGGGAAAGTTCGGCAGCTTGGACGTGTCGATCGGCTGGATCAGCTTTTCCGCCATCGCCTGGTCGTTGAAAGCGGCGTTGATCATGACCACATCGTAAAGGCCGGGATTGGTCCTGAGCTTGGTCAGCATCTCCTGTTCGGAATTGAAAAAATCGTTGACGACCTTGTGGCCGGTCGCCTTCTCGAAGGCTTCGATGGCCCACGGCTCGTCGGCGCCGTAGCCCTTCCAGTTGAGTACGTGCACCTCGTCGGCCTTGGCGGCAAATGCGAGTGCGGAGGTGAAGACGGCGGTCGCCGTCAGCAGGGCAGTCAAGTCGGGCATGCGCATGTTCGTTCCTCTCTGTGTTTGCCCGCTTCCCGGGCTTTGTCAGGCTGTCGGGCGTTTGGCCTCTTGCTTCCGGCCATGGAGGCCGATCGGCGGACCGCCGGCATGGCTTAGGAATGTCTGGATTTCGTGGTCGGTCGGCGCTGATGAACCACCGTGGCGGGTGACGGAAATGGCCGCCGCCGCATTGGCGTAGCGCGCTGCTTCAAAAGGCGGCGCGCCGCGCGCCAGCGCACTGACGAAAGCGCCGATATGGGTGTCGCCGGCGCCATTGGTGTCGATGGCGTCGACCTCGAAGCCGGCACTCGTTTGCGCCGAGCCATCGGCCAGCCGTATGTGGCAGCCTTTCGCTCCGGCGCGAATAACGACGCCGACGGCCTTCGGGGAGTGGTCGCTAAGAAGCCGTGACGCGAGTGCCTCGACGTCGCCCGGACCGGCAATCGCGGCCGCTTCCATCCTGTTGCAGCTCAACCAGGTGGTGCGGGCGAGTATCCGAGGCAGGATAGGGCGGGGAATGTCGACGACGACAGGTGTCGGGTCGAGGACAAGCGGTGTGTCGGCCGGAAGTGCCTCGATCCAGTCGACAAGCGCGTTTCGGCTTCCCGGATAGCTAAGCGTATAGCCGGAGGTGAACACCCAATCCCCCGGGGCGACCGAGACGGGCGCCATCATGTCAAGGCTGAGCAAGCTCTCCGCACCAGGCCACGAGACGAAGGTGCGCTCGGCATCGCTGCTGATCATGGCGACGCAATTGCCGCTGTCCATGACGGGCGATGGCGTCGTCAGCGTCTCGATCCCCTCATTGGCTAAGGCCGTGCGCAGGAAGTCGCCATTGGGTCCGCTGCCGAGCTGGCCGCCGAACACCACCTTCATGCCGGTGCGGCTGGCCGCGACCATCATGTTGAAGCCGCCGCCGGCGACTTGCGTGTAGCTCGACGCCGTCTTCTCCGTACCCGGCGCCGGCAAGGCGTCGATGCGGTAGACATAGTCGACCACCGCGCTGCCGACATGGACGAGACGCCCACTCATGCCGCCGCATCCTTGCCGGGACCCGTCCTGTCGGCACGGCGCTTGGATATACGGGCCGCAACAAGGTCGGCGGTGAGCGCGCCAACCGCCGCAATGTCGATGCCCTTGAGGTCTGCAATGCGGTTCTGAGGCAGTCGGGAAAAGCCGGTGCAGGCGCCGGCCACGCCGGTCGCGATGGCGCCGATCGTATCAGTGTCGCCACCGAGATTGGCACTGATCACCGCCGCTTGCCAGGGATTACCGCCGGCGACTTCCAGCACGGCGAATGCAGCCGGAACGGACTCCTGACTGGCGACGCCGGTGCCGACCAGATCGGTGATCAGCCGGATCGCGTCCTTCGTCGCCTTGCCGCGCACAAGCTCCTGCCCCCACCCAATGCGCGCGGCAATGTCACCGCCGGTCACCCAATGGCCGAGCGTTGCTCCGCACCTCGCCGCGGCGATGGCGCTGTCGGAAGCGGCGCGCCAGTCGCCGCCGGCGACGCCGCGGCTGACGGCCGCCGCAACGGCGGCTGCGGCCGCAATGGCAACCGAGGTGTTGTGCGTGGCCCGGCAGGTCTCGGCAACTTTGGCGACCAGCGCGTCCAGCGGCTCTGGCGGCATCATGATGCCGACCGGCGCAATGCGCATGGCCGCACCATTTGTGTCGCCGCTGCGCCCCGCTTCCTCGGCCGGCACGCCATTGTTGATGGCGTCGATGGCGCGTTTGGTCGATGGTCCCAGCAGATCGTAGCTGCCGCGCGCTTTGACGTCGCGCTCCCAGTCGAGCAGCGCGTTGACCCACCGCGCATGATCGAAGCGGTTACCGGATTCGACCAGGATACGGCCAAGCAGAAGCGCCTGTTCGGTGTCGTCGGTGATCGTTCCAGCGGGAAGCCCCTTCGACACCGGATGGTCGGCGAAAGGAGCAATGAAGCCCTCTACATGGGCGTAGAGTTCGGCAATCCGGGCCGGCGACAAAAGCTGCGTCGGCATGCCCAGCGCATCCCCCAGTGCCCCGCCGACAAGCGCCCCCATGGCCCGATCAATCATATTCCCGGTGTTGTCGTCCGGCATCACTCAGAACCTCATATGCAGCGCAAAATGCGCCGGGTTGAGCAGGCTGGTCACATATTCGATCGGCCGGTCATCGGCGGCGCGGGTCAACCGGCGACCGCGAAGGAACGGCGTGCCTTGCGGGCAACCGAGGATTGCAGAGTCCTCGGCGTTGAGCATTTCGATGCCGACCCATTCCTCGCCATGGTCGGGAATGAGGCCCGCGCCGCGCAGCGTCTGGTGCAGCGAGCCTTCGCGCAGGCCGCGCAACGGCACGTCCTCCAGTTCCGGCGACAATGGCAGGCGGCTGCGCTCGATGGAGATGGCGTGGCCGTCGCTGGCATTGGTGCGCACCCGGTCGACAGCGATGAAAAACGGGTTTTCTATACCAAGCAGTGCGGCAAGACCGGGGTCCTCGATCACCTCGAGCCGCAGCGTCCGCGTCTCGGCGTTGGCGCCGGCGTTGGCGAGCGCCCGCGACCAACCGATGGAGTCATCAACGGGCTTGCCATCGAAGGTGACGAAAGAGCCGATGCCGACCTTGGTGGTGATCAGCCCGCGGTTGGACAGTTCCTCGAGGCCTTTGCGGACGGTGTTGCGGCTGACGGAGAAACGCTGGACGAGCTTGTTCTCGCTTTGCAGCCGGTCGCCGAAGCCGAGAACACCGGAGCGGATTTCATGTTCGAGAACGGTGGCGATCTGTTCGGGCTTGCCCGTGCCGGGAGACAGTTGAACCAAGCGCCGCTTCATATGGGTACCTGTTCAGTGATCCTGTATAATCCTGTTCATATCACGGCAGGCTTGTCAACGAGTGCCGCATGGAGCAGTTCGTGATCCCAAGTCCGGTTCAACAGGACGGCATAAGGAGCGTCAGCCTAGCGCCGCCGCAGCCGAGACGCGGGATCGACCGCTCCCGTCGAGGGGCATCGTTTAGCAGGAGCTCGCGACCAAGGTGAATTCCAGGATCGCAGTCGGATGGGGGGAAAGGATGCCACACAACGCACTAGATACGGCGCACGACGGCCGCCTCGCCATCGTTGATCTCGCGGTCGCCGCCTGGCGAGGCCGTCAAACTACTCCTGTCGAGTGAGGTGAATTACGAGGGGAAATTACCAGCCCGGACCCGCGAGAGGCAGGCGTTTCTTTCGAGAGTTGGAAAATTTTACAAGTTTCGTCGGTCTGCTGCATTCTTCTTAAACATGGCCAAGACAAGCCGCTTGCCTTCGCGCACACTGTCTTCGAGCGGCTTCGCCTTCGCCAGATGCGCCGCAATCGCGCTAGCCAGCATGCAACCCGTCCCGCGCATTGATGCGACAAGACGAGGTGCGTCGAAGCGGATTGGTTCTTGATCGGAACGCAACAGAATATCGGTTGATCGAGGTCCTGATGCGTGGCCCCCTTTGATCAGCAGGCCCGGCACGCCGGCTGCCAGCAATTTCCGTCCCAGTCTCACCGCGTCGCTCTCGTCGGCTGGCGGTTCCGCACCAACAAGGAGCGCCAGCTCCAGGAGATTGGGGGTCACAAGGCAGCAAAGCGGCATCAGGTCGCGCCTCATGGCAGCGATGGCACCTGCTTCCAGAAGCCCCCGGCCGGAGCTCGAGGCCAGCACCGGATCGAGCACTGCCGGCACCTGCGGATTTTCGCGCAGCACGCCGGCAATGGCAACGACGATCTCATCCGTTGCGAGCATGCCGATCTTAATTGCCGCCACCTTGTTGGCCTGTAGCGCGGCGCACATCTGATCGGCCACAAGATCGGGCTGCGAAGGATGGATTTCCATTACGGCTTCGTGCGTCTGCACCGTCAGCGCTGTGACAGCCAGGCAGGTGCGCACGCCAATGGAAGAGATCGTCTCGATATCACGTGCAATTCCAGCCCCACCGCTGGGGTCTGATCCGCCGACCACGAGCACATGCGGTTCTCGCCTCAGCGCCATGGCTTTGTCTTTTCGATCCATTCTCGCGTGCGCGCTTCGGGATCGGCATTCAACGTGATGTCGGTGACCACCGCCGCGCTGTCCGCACCAGCCTCGAAGACACCGTCGAGCCGGTCGGGGTTGAGGCCGCCGATGGAGACCAATGGGATCGGCGCCACTCGATGCTTCCACTCGCTGATCCGCTCGAGCCCTTGCGGCGCCCATTTCATCTGCTTCAGGATGGTGGGATAGATGGGGCCGAGCGCGATATAGTCGGGCTCGGCAGCGATGGCCGTTTCCAGTTCGAGATGATCGTGCGTGCTGAGCCCGAGCTTCAATCCGGCGTACTTAATCGCCAGCAGGTCGGCCGCAGCCAAATCCTCTTGGCCGAGATGGACGAAGTCGCAGCCTTCCTCAATGGCGAGCCGCCAATAATCGTTGACGATCAGTTGGCAACCATGGACCGCGCAGACGCCGTTCGCGCGGCGGATTTCCGTCCGCAGCGTGGCCTCGTCCCTATCCTTGATGCGCAACTGAACCAGCTTGACGCCAAGTGGCACCAGCCGTTCGATCCAGGCGGCGCTGTCGACGATCAGGTAGAAGGGATCGAGCTTCATGAGAAAACCGCCCTGCCGAATGTTGGTGTCGATGGCACCGCGACGTCGCGGGGTTCGAGCATCCCCGAGCTGAAAGCTTCTCGACCGGCGTCGACCGCCTTGCCGAACGCACGCGCCATGCCGACCGGATCGGCCGCCTTGGCGACCGCTGTGTTCAGGAGCACGGCATCAAAGCCGAACTCCATGACTGTTGCCGCGTGCGATGGCCGTCCGAGACCAGCATCCACGATCAGCGGGACATCAGGGAAATGTCCGCGCATCGAGCGCAGCGCCATGATGTTGACCGGCCCGAGGGCGGAACCGATCGGTGCGCACCAGGGCATCAAGACCTTGCAGCCCGCCGCAAGCAGCCGCTCGGCGACGACAAGGTCGTCGGTAGTATACGGGAACACCGCAAAACCGTCCTCGCACAGGATGCGGGCGGCTTCGAGCAGACCGAACACGTCCGGCTGCAGCGTGTCGTGGTTGCCGATCACTTCGAGCTTGATCCAGGGCGTGCCGAAGACTTCGCGCGCCATTTGTGCGGTCGTGACCGCTTCGTTGACGGAGTGGCAGCCAGCAGTGTTGGGCAGGATTCTGACACCAAGCGACCGGATCAACGACCAGAATTTTTCGCCAGCCCTGCCGCCTGCCATTTCACGGCGCAACGAGACGGTCACCACCGAGGTGCCCGATGCCCTGACTGCATCGGCAAGGATGGCCGGCGAAGGATATTGAGCGGTGCCGAGAAGCAGGCGGGAGGGAAGCGTCGTCCCGAGAAGATCGAACATGCTAGCCTCCCTGCATGGGCGAGAGGATTTCGATCCGGTCGCCGTCGTTCAATTGGAATTCCGCCCGGCTGGCTTTGTGCACGAGGTCGTTGTTGACGGCGGTCGCGAGCCAATCGCCCTCATAGTCAAGCGCGGCAAGCAGCTCGGCCAGCGTGGTGGCGGCAACCTCATGCACTTTGCCGTTGACCATCAGTTTCATGAGCAAGCTCCACGGGTTTGTCGTGATTGAAGACAATTTCGCCCGCCAGGCGCGCCATGGCGGGGGCGAGAAGAAAGCCATGGCGATAGAGCCCGTTGATCGCGACGGTGTCTCCGCTCATTTCGACGCGCGGCAGATTGTCGGGAAAGGCTGGACGGACGCCGACACCGGTTTCAACGATCTCGGCCTCGCCAAAGGCCGGATGGAGGGCATAGGCGGTACCCAGAAGCTCCATCATGGAGCGCGCCGTGACCGGTCTGGCGGACCGGCTTTCAATCATCGTCGCACCGATCATGAACTGGGCGTCGGCACGCGGTACCGCATAGAGCGGAAAGCGCGGATGCAGCAACCGGACCGGGCGCGACAGCGAGAAGTCTGGCGTGTTTAGGATCAGCATTTCGCCGCGAACGCCGCGAAGCCTGTCATCGGCGGCTGCCATTCCCGTGCAATCGATCTGACGATCGAAACCGGAAACATGCCGGGCGTCGGTGCCGAAGTGGAATTTGACACCCATGGCTGCGAGCTTGTCATGAAGTGCTGCCATCGCCTGGCGCGGATCGAGATGGCCCTCATCGGGAAAGAGCAATCCGCGGCGAAAGCGGCCGGCTAAGTCGGGCTCCAGGAGCGCAATTTCGTCTTCGTCGACACGCCGATGGCCCGACGTGCGGCTGGCGAGGCGGTCGAGCTCGCCGGCATCACGCGGGGCGGCCACGACAAGTGTTCCGCCCCGTGTCACCTGACCCGGCAGCACCGCATCCCACCAGTCGGCAGCGTCACGTCCAAGGTCCAGCACCGGCTGCTCGGCGCTTTCACGCTCGCACCATGGCGCCAGCATGCCGCCGGCGAACCACGACGCATTGCCTCCAAGGCCATGCCGGATCTCGGCGACCGTGACCGTCGCGCCGCGGGCGGCGAGTTCGAAGGCGGCGGTGAGGCCGGCGACGCCGGCCCCCTTTATCAGCACCTTCATGACGGCTTACCTGGCTGAGGCGTGAGCGGTGCGACGGTCTCGTCCGCTGGCACGTAGAGATCGCCGCCCTCGCGGTATTTCGCCGCCATCGCCGCCATGCCCTCTTTCTGTGCCTCGGCGCGGATGTCGTGAGAGATACGCATCGAGCAGAATTTCGGTCCGCACATCGAGCAGAAATGCGCCAGCTTGTGCGCCTCCTTGGGCAAGGTCTGGTCGTGGAAGGACCGTGCGGTTTCGGGGTCGAGCGACAGGTTGAACTGGTCCTCCCAGCGGAACTCGAAGCGCGCGCGGGAAAGGGCGTCATCCCTGACTTTCGCCGCCGGGTGGCCCTTCGCCAGGTCGGCCGCGTGCGCTGCGATCTTGTAGGTGATCACGCCGGTCTTGACGTCATCGCGGTCGGGAAGGCCGAGATGCTCCTTGGGCGTGACGTAGCAGAGCATGGCCGTTCCGAACCAGCCGATCATCGCCGCGCCGATGCCGGAAGTGATGTGGTCGTAGCCCGGCGCGATGTCGGTCGTCAGCGGTCCAAGCGTATAGAACGGCGCCTCGCCACAGACGGCGAGCTGCTTGTCCATGTTCGCCTTGATCTTGTGCATCGGCACGTGGCCGGGCCCCTCGATCATCACCTGGCAATCTTTCGCCCAGGCGATCTGCGTCAGCTCGCCGAGCGTTTCCAGCTCGGCGAATTGCGCCGCGTCGTTGGCATCGGCGATCGAGCCGGGACGAAGGCCGTCGCCGAGCGAGAAGGAGACGTCATAAGCGCGGCAGATGTCGCAGATCTCCGCAAAGTGCTCGTAGAGGAAGCTTTCCCGGTGATGGTGCAGGCACCATTTTGCCATGATCGAGCCACCGCGCGAGACGATACCCGTGACCCGGTCAACGGTCAGCGGGATGTAATGCAGCCGCACGCCGGCGTGGATGGTGAAATAGTCAACGCCTTGCTCGGCCTGCTCGATCAACGTGTCGCGGTAGACCTCCCAGGTCAGGTCCTCGGCGATGCCACCAACCTTTTCGAGCGCCTGGTAGAGCGGCACCGTGCCGATCGGCACCGGCGAGTTGCGCACGATCCATTCGCGGATGTTGTGGATGTTGCGGCCGGTCGACAGGTCCATCACCGTATCGGCGCCCCAGCGGATCGCCCACACCATCTTTTCGACCTCTTCAGCCATCGACGATGTGACGGCGGAGTTACCGATATTGGCGTTGATCTTGACCAGGAAATTGCGGCCGATGATCATCGGTTCGCTCTCGGGATGATTGATGTTGGCGGGAATGATCGCGCGTCCGCGCGCCACCTCGTGGCGGACGAATTCAGGCGTGACGAAGTCGGGGATCGCCGCGCCGAAGGCCTCGCCGTCGCGCTCAAGCTTGCCGTGCAGGATCTCGCGACCAAGGTTCTCGCGGATGGCGACGAACTCCATTTCGGGCGTGATGATGCCAGCGCGCGCATAGGCAAGCTGTGTCACCGCCTTGCCGGTCTGGGCCCGGAGTGGCCGGTTGCGGACTGGAAATTCCGGTGTTAGGCGCTCGCCCGCCGCAAACCCATTGTCTTCTGGCCGGACGTGGCGGCCGTCATAGGCTTCGACATCGCCGCGCGCGGTGACCCATTCATGGCGAAGCCGTGCAAGGCCGTTTTCGATGCTGGTTTCGACAGTCGGGTCGGTATAGGGGCCGGACGGATCGTAAGCGGTCACCGGCGGCTCGCCTGCCGTCGGATGGACGGAGATTTCGCGCATCGGCACCCTGAGCTGCGGGTGGATGGTACCGGATTTGTGGATTTTGCGTGAGGCAGGCAGCGGTCCCGTCGAGACGGCGGGGGTGAGGGCATTCATCTTGAGGCTCCTTTGCTCGTTGCATTGGAGACCCAGTTCTGTGCCGGAAGGATGAAAAGACGCTTCTGTCGACCTGCCGAAACAGGACCTCGGGCGTAAACTCCCGCAAAGCGCTTGCACCGTCCCTACGCCAGTATGAACTGGATCAGGTTCAACGGGTCACTGCGCCGCGAAAGCCAGCAGTATCTCAGCCCCTTGCCGGGACTCCCCTGGTGAATGCGTGAGGTTGGACGGGACCGCTCCGGTTTGTCAAGCGCGTTCTGGCCGCGGCTGATCGGTGGCCGGTCAGACCGTGCGGAAAAAATCGTGCATGTCTCGGCGACAAGTCAAGCGTCGGAGATGAAGGCAGGGACAAGGGAATCGCAAACCGTCGGACTAAAATCGATCCTGATGATCACACCTTCAATGGGCACCAAAGGTTTGCGCGTAGATCGCCTCGATTCTTCCTGCCTCGTCACTGGTCAGCGCGGCGAATTCCTTCTCGCGCGCGCGGTTCGATAGATGGCCATCATTCTGGTGAAGAAAACGGAAGAGCAGATCGGTCAACCGCTCGGGCATGTCGATAAAGGCGTCCACCTGCTGCCGGAACTGATCGTAGCGCTGCAGAAATGCGGTTTCCTCGGGAAGGTCCCGTTCGATCGTCCGCTGAACGCAAGCATAGAGGAATTCGGCGTGCGGGGTTGCATCGAAGAACCGGTAGAAATCACCGGTGTCATTCAGCACCCGGACGTTGAATTGCGGCGTCGGTTCCCATTCCACCAACGGCAGAAGGCGCTGCGAATAGCTCTCGAGCACGCCCCTGTACTCGTTGATCTGGTCCAGGATCGCGGCCGAGACGGGAAAGACCACTCCCGGCGGATTGAAGCCGCGCATGGCAAGGACGTGGTGGATTAGGTAGCGGTGAATGCGGCCGTTTCCGTCCTCGAACGGGTGAATATAGACAAAGCCGAAGGCGAGGATTGCGGCGGCTACGACTGCATCAAGCTTTTGCGCGGGGCCCTGATCGAACGCCGCCATTCCATCGATTAGCCGCGGCAGGTCCTCGGGCCGAGCGCTGATGTGATCGGGCAAGGGCGTACCGTTGTCTCGATCATGCTCACCGACGAAACCTCCTTCTTTTCGGAAGCCAAGTCTTACGAAACGAGCGTCACCAAGTACAATTCTTTGCAGACGCAGCAGCTCATCGCGATCGATCGGCCAGCGGCCGGCTTCGCCGATGGCGCGGCCCCAGCGCTGGATGCGATCTTGCGGCGGGTGCTCGCCCTCGATCGCATAGCTTGATCGCGAGTCTTTGAGCAAAAGAAAGGCGGCGGTCCGAGCAAGGAGGTCGCGCGGCACGTCCGCTACGATTGCCTCCGCGCGCCGCGGTAGTTCAAGGCCGATGAATTTTTCGAGAATCTTGGTGCGGAACACCAGAGGGCAGAACTCACGCGTGCCGGGGAGATTGTCCCTTACGCGATAGCGCGAAGCGGTCTTGTCGGGTCCGGGCCACTGCAGCTCGGGATCGACAACCGGAATGTATCGTCCGGCCTCCGCGTCCGGCAGATCGATACGCGCGTCCCTCAGCCATTCATATAAAAACCAGATGCGGCGGGCATAACTGCCGGTCGGGCTTTCACGGACCAGCGCCTCGATCGGCGCGGGACCGGTCACTTGGAACAGCCGCTTGAGGACGGCAAGGTCCAGTCCCTCGTACTTGAGCGCAAAGGTCAGGTGGCCTTCGAGGGTAGGATTTGGGGCATGGCGGGGGGTCATGATCCGCCAGCCATCCCGTTCGGTAATGCGATGATGCTCGCCAGTGGCGAACAACCTACGGGGCAAGGGCGCGGCGAGCCTGTAGGCTCCGATCAGGGCGCTGTACCCGGCCGGGGTCGCCGTTTCAGGAAGGCGGATTTCCTGAAAAACGGTAACAGGACCTGAAAATTGGTGCTGTTGCACCGCAGGCATGAAACGCGAATCCCTCCATTGAATTTTGGTTTAGTCGGCAAAACCTATGAAAAATGATCCTATCCCATGAAAATTGATGCCACAAGACAAATTTTCCGAAAACCGATTCTAAAACAGTGCTGAGGTCGATCAAGCAAGAACTCCGCCACCGGCTCAAGGAAGCGACTTCAGACCAAAAAGGTGAGTCCAGGAACCGCCATTCGCCCGTCTTAGTCACGAGGCCGGCACGGATGGCCCGCCTTACGTCGAGCCGGATTGCTCGAGCGCGCCGTTCGGGGCTCACTCATAGAGCGCTCCGGTGCGCGATCCCGATTTGATAGCCGCGATCACGCTCGCGACTGATCTTGGTGACGTGGCGGCGTCGGAGTAGAAAAGTGATGCAGGATCTCGGTGGCGTCGTGTGTGTGTGACCTGAAGTGAGTTCTCTGCGGTATGGGGGGCGGCACGCAGCGCGCGTCTTCTCGGCAAACAGATCGACGAAGCGGCACCGAAGGGAAGTTCCTGGCATTCATTCTCGCCATCGCTGCCCCAATTTGCCGATCGGACTGCCGATCGATCTCGCCCAATACTTTGCGCGCGCAAGGGCCGAAGCTGAACTGGGCGGCACCTGCTCATTCGGGAGCTGACTCATGCTTGGTGCCCGAGAGGGCTGTGCCTGATCGAATGCGTGAAATCGTAGCTCGGAGTGGAGAGGCTGACGCGGTCATCTGTCACCCGCCTTCGGGCTGTAACGGAAAGCGCGACATCGTCTCCAATGCTCGTTCCCCACGTCGAGGGGCCCAGCGGCTTGGCTACGGGGGGGACTGTCAGCTAGTGGCCGCTGGGCCTTGACGACCAGCGACCGTAAGAGGAGGCCCTGTGCTGGCTGACGAAAACTTGCGAGCAAAGCCACGGAAAAGCATCATTCGAACGAACTCTTTCGTCGAGACGAGGAGGGCAGTGAGGCGGTAGCCGCCGCTTTGAAGTTCTCCGGCAGCTGCTACGCTGGTCATTCCGAGGGTCGCAGTTGCGGTTGCGCCGTCATATCAGATAAGTCTAATAAAATACGCGCCTGGCCATCGAACGCGCCGCGGCGCCCTTGGGTCGGCGCTATTCATCGGGTGGGCATGTCGGGCACGCAAGGGAGGACGAAATGAGACTGGTTCAGTCATTTGCATTTGCTGCTGTGCTGCTTCTTTCGTCTGCATTGTCTGCGGCCGCCCACTCGGCTCGTGAGGACATCGAAGCGGCGTTGGTAAAATTCATGGACGCCTTCAACAGCGGAAACGCAGCAGCGGTAGGTCAAATGTATACCGAAGATGCCGCCCTGCTGCCACCCGACGGCAAACGCGTCGATGACCGCAAGGGCGTGGAAGAATTCTGGCAGGGCGCAATCAAGGCCGGGATGAAGAATCTCACCCTGAAGGCGCTGGAAGTGGAAGAGAGCGGGAATCTCGCCTACGAAGTTGGCGCATTTACGCTCGGTGTGCCGAGCAAAGGCGGTGCCCCTTCCACCGTTGCGGGCAAGTACATTGTCGTTTGGAAAAAAGGGGACGACGGGACGTGGCGCCTGCATCGGGACATCTGGAACTTTGGTGCGGCCCACTAGATTCCGCGACCCGTGAGGCCGGCGCGCGCAACAGTTCCAACGAAAGTCCATGGCAATAGTTGATGTGACTGAATTGATTAACAAAATTGAACAGACTTGATGGGTCTGCTCATCGAGTCGGCTCTGGACCTATCGCGCTACCGATCAGGGAGGCGGTAAGATTCGAGCTCAGCAGAACGGCAATTCCGGCTGACCACCACTTGCCGGGACTAGAGCGTTCTCCGGCTCGGCGCGCCGCTGAGGGCTCTTGTTCATTTGGTCGTGGGCAATCCGCGGTTCTCCAAGAACCCGTCCATCTCGTCAAATGCCATCTGAGCCGAGACAACTGATTATCATTGGGCAAAGTAGCGGCTCAACGGCTCCAGAAGAAAGCAGCCCCCCGATGCTCGTTCAACATTCGAGCCCGCATCGGGCAAGTCTTTCCACGTCCGGGTACGCCATGCTGCTTCGACCGCCCCTTTCTTCTTGCGGATTTAGGAATTCGAGCTTTTCGGTTGTTCCGATCATCCATTTGGGAAACGATCGATGCCGGCAAGCAAGGTTTTATGGGGCCAGATACTCACCGCCTTTCTGATCGTCGTCGCGACGACATGGGGAGCAACACAGTGGACGGCAGGGCGGCTCGGCTTTCAAAGCCAACTCGGTCCGCCGTGGTTCGAATTGGCTGGACAGCCCGTTTATCCGCCGCCAGCCTTTTTCTGGTGGTGGTTTTTCTACGACGCCTACGCGCCGAAGGTCTTCCTGGAGGGCGCGGCGATTGCGGCGAGCGGAAGCCTCATGGCTATCGTCGCAGCGATCGGGATGTCGCTGTGGCGGGGGCGCGAGGCAAAGGACACCACGACTTACGGCTCGGCGCGCTGGGCGACGCGAGACGAAATCAAGGCCGCTGGGATGATCGGTCAGGATGGGGTGATCCTGGGTATGTTGGGCCGACACTATCTGCGCCACGACGGTCCGGAACACGTGCTATGTTTCGCACCGACCCGAAGCGGCAAAGGCGTCGGCCTGGTCGTGCCGTCACTACTGACCTGGCCGGGTTCGGCAATCGTCCACGACATCAAAGGCGAAAACTGGGAACTGACGGCCGGATGGCGGGCCCGTTTCGGCCAGGTGCTTCTGTTCGACCCGACCAATGCTGGATCAGCAGCCTACAATCCTCTGCTGGAGGTGCGACGGGGCGAGTGGGAAGTTCGAGATGTGCAGAACGTGGCGGATGTCCTGGTCGACCCAGAAGGCACATTGGAACGCCGCAACCACTGGGAGAAGACCAGCCATTCGTTGCTGGTCGGCGCAATACTGCACGCGCTCTATGCGGAGAAAGACAAGACCCTCGCAGGCGTGGCGAACTTCCTTTCCGATCCAGAGCGGCCAATCGAGGCAACGCTGCGCGCCATGATGCTGACGCGGCATTTGGGTGATGCAGGCCCGCATCCCGTCGTGGCGTCGGCTGCTCGGGAACTGCTTAACAAGTCCGAGAACGAGCGTTCCGGCGTGCTCTCGACGGCCATGAGTTTTCTGGGCCTCTACCGCGATCCAGTTGTGGCCAAGGTGACGTCATGCTGTGACTGGCGGATCGCAGACCTTGTCGAGGAGGCACGGCCGACGACGCTTTATCTGGTCGTGCCGCCATCGGACATCAGTCGCACAAAGCCGCTGATCCGACTCGTGCTTAACCAGATCGGCCGCAGGCTCGCCGAAGATCTTCACGCGAAGGATCACCGGCAGCGTCTTTTGATGCTGCTGGACGAGTTTCCCGCGCTTGGCAGGCTCGATTTCTTCGAAAGCGCGCTGGCCTTCATGGCCGGGTATGGCATCAAGTCGTTCCTGATTGCACAATCGCTCAATCAGATCGAGAAGGCCTACGGACCGAACAATTCCATCCTCGACAATTGTCATGTGCGGGTGAGCTTCGCCACGAATGACGAGAGGACGGCCAAGCGCGTCTCAGACTCTCTGGGGACCGCGACCGAGTTGCGCGCCATGAAGAACTATGCGGGGCACAGATTGTCGCCCTGGCTCGGGCATCTGATGGTGTCGCGGCAGGAAACGGCGCGTGCACTGATGACGCCGGGCGAGATCATGCAGCTGCCGCCGACCGAGGCGATCATTATGATCTCGGGCCAGTTCCCAGTCCGTGCGAAGAAGGCACGCTACTTTGCCGACCCGCGTCTTGCCGAGCGCGTCTTGCCGCCACCAAGGACCGGAGGGACAACGCAGAACGCTCGCCCTGACGACTGGACCGACACGACACTTCTTGCTGAGCCGGAAGGCAAATCTCGCAAGCTGAGGCTTGCCAGGGATCAGCAGGACGAGGATCCGGCCAATGGCGGCATTCGCCGCCAGCCCGAGCTTCCCGAACACGAAGACATCGCGCCGGAACGAACGGCACGCTGCGACGATGAGTTCGACCTCGACAGGGACGAGCCCGATGATGACGCCGTTCGTCGCCGCAGTGTCGATCAAGCCATGAGACGCGCAGCTCGTCAGGCCGCCCTTGACCCCAATGATGGCATTGAGCTTTGAGCGCATGAAGAACGCCAAGAAAAGACGTCTGTCTGCCTATCTCGACCCTGACATAATGAGGGCACTGGCGGATTACGCTGGGCGGCGCGAGGTCTCGCTGTCACTGGTCGCCGAGGCTGCGCTCGCGTCGTTCCTGTCGCCGGACGCCGAAGAACGAAAGCAAGCGGCGATCACTCGCCGCCTCGACCAGATCGATCGACGCGTGCAGCGGGTCGAGCGTGACGTCGGAATTGCTATTGAGACGTTAGCATTGTTCGTCCGGTTTTGGCTCAACTCGACTCCAGCCTTGCCGGAATCGGCGCAAGCGGAGGCGCGCGCCAAGGGCTTGCAGCGCTACGACAATTTCGTCGATGCGCTCGGTCGCCGGCTCAGCAAAGGACCAAGGCTCAGGCAGGAAATAGCCGACGATGTCCCGCCAGTGCCGCCAGCGAGCCGATAAGGTGCGTGACGCCAGATTGAAGCGTCTCTCGGGACCGTGATCTTTCCGACGGGTTGGTATCTGCTCGCGCACCGTTCCTAAACGTGCCCACAAAGTTCGGGTGGTGAGCGAGCGGACGTCGTATGTCTGCTTTGCTCCATTCCAGACAACATTAGTCTAATTAGATCAAAACGACTATCGAATCGATTGCGCAAACGTTTCGATGGCACTATGGTTATTGTATCCGCCAGGACAGAGCGGGTTTAAAGCGCAACATCAGGGAGGAGCGCTTGCGTGTAGCACTCCGTTTGAGCCGCAATGGCAACGATGGTTGAGGTAGCCCGTCGTGCCGGGGTGTCGGTCTCAACGGTGTCACATGTGATCAACCGCACGCGCTTTGTCTCGCCTGCGAAATCGAGAGCCATTAACGAAGCGATTGCTTTGCTTGGATATCAGCCCAATGGGCTGGCGCGTTCCCTCAAGGTCGCTTCAACCAACAGCGTCGGCTTGGCGATTTCGGCGATCTCGAACCCGTATTTCACTGACATCATCTGTGCCGTGGAAGCGGAATGCGCGCGTCTTGGCCTCATGGTTTTCCTTTCCGACACGCAGGACGATCCTGATCGGGAGCTTGCGGTCGTTCGCGCCTTCCATCAACGACGTGTTGACGGCGTTATTTTGGCGCCCTCGGGTGCCCCAGAGCGAGCCACCAATTACCTTGCCGAGAAAATGGTTCCCTGCGTTCTGATCGACCGGTTTGCCGACGAACGATTTGACCAGATCGGCGTTGAGAACCAATCTGCGATGCGCGCTCTTATCGATCACGTCGCATCCTTCGGCCATCAGCGGATTGGGTTCATTGCAGGGCAGCCGGGCCTTGCTACGACTCGCGAACGTATCGATGCGTTCAAGTCAGCTTTGATGGCTAACGGACTTGCCTACGTGTCGGAATATCTGCAGCCAGGGAACGTCGACACGGCGAGCGCTACGGCATCGACCCGCGCGATGTTGTCGTTGCCTTCGCCGCCTACGGCCTTGGTCACCGGCAACAATATGGCGACGATCGGAGCGGTCCGAGCGGTTCGCGAAAAAGCTCTCGAAATACCTCGGGATCTTTCACTTGTCGGCTTTGACGACTTCGAATGGGCCGATTGTTTTGAGCCGCAACTGACCCTTATTGCGCAGCCTTGCGCCGAAATCGGGCGGCAGGCCGCATCGCTGCTTAGCGCCCGAATTGCATCAACGGATACAGAGCCCCGCTCGGTGCGGCTTCAGGCGACGCTGCATGCCCGTCAATCCTGCGGGAGGCCGGCATGAGCGCGCCGCTTCTATCGGTGACAGGGGCCGTGAAACGCTTCGGCGGCGTTCAGGCACTACGCGGTGTCGATTTTGATCTCAAGCCAGGCGAGATCCACGCCCTGCTGGGCGAGAACGGCGCCGGCAAATCGACATTGATGAATCTGCTGTCGGGAGTTTACGCACCCGACGAAGGTACAATCCAGATTGACGGCAAGCCGGTGCGGTTCAACAACCCGCGCGAGGCGCAGACGGCCGGAATTGCGACCATTTTTCAGGAGCTTGATCTCGTTCCAACGCTCGATGTGGCGTCAAACCTCTTCCTTGGCCGCGAATTGATGCGCTCGGGCGGACTGCTCGATGTGGCGGGGATGCGCCGCGAAGCTCGCAAGCGTCTGCAAGCTATCGAACTGGCTATCGATCCCGCCGGGCTAGTCGGCGACCTCTCGATAGGGCAACGCCAGGTCGTTGCGATCGTCAAAGCGTTGTCCTATGCGACGCGGGTCCTGATCATGGACGAGCCGACGGCGGCCCTAACGGTGGGCGAGGTCGAGAGGCTGTTCGACATCATGCGCAAGCTCGCCGTCAGTGGCGTCGGCATCGTCTATATCTCCCACCGTCTGGAGGAAGTGCCGCAGATCGCGGACCGGGTGACGGTGATGCGGGACGGACGTGTAGCTGGCATCACCGATCCGCACACACCGCAGGCCGAACTGGTGCGGCTGCTCGTCGGGCGCCCACTGGACGAACTCTATCCCCAGCGCACCACGGCCGTCGGCCGGGCTCTGCTCAGCCTGCGCAATGCCAGCTTCCAGCTAGCGCGCGACAGCGCCGGCTGGCAGGCCCCGACAGGGCTTTCACTCGAGGTGCATGAAGGCGAGATCGTCGGGCTGGCTGGCATCATGGGGGCAGGGCGCACCGAGCTCCTGAGCGCGCTTTACGGCACCGGCCTTTCCGGCCAATGGGAGGGCGGCGTGGTCATTTCCGGCCGTCCGGTCAAGCTTGATTCGATCAGAGCCGCGCGCCTTGCCGGCATCGCCTTCGTCACGGACGACCGCCGTGGCAGTGGCCTAATGCTGAGGATGGCGGTTGGCCTCAACCTCGTCATGTCGGTGATCCGGCGAATATCGCCGGGCGGACTGATGTCACCGGGCCGCCAGGCCGAGGCGGTGAAACAATCGTTCGGCCAGTTCGACATTCGGCCGAAGAATCCCGACATCGCGGTCGGCGCGCTGTCCGGCGGCAACCAGCAGAAGGTGGTGCTGGCCAAGGAGATGCTTGGCAATCCCCGGCTCTTGCTGCTCGACGAGCCGACTCGCGGCGTCGATGTCGGCGCCAAGGGCGAGATCTATCAGCGGCTGCGGCAGTTGGCTGCACAAGGCCTGGGCATCCTAGTTGCCTCCAGCGAAATGCCGGAGCTGATTGGCCTGTGCGATCGCATCGTGGTGCTGCGCCAGGGGCGCAATGTAGCGGAATTCACCGGTGGCGTTGACGAGCACACCGTGATGGCAGCGGCAAATGGCAGGGAGGCGTGATGTCCGAACAGAAGATTTCGGTTGCCAGCGGTCCGGTGCTAGCCGCACCGGCCGCAAAGCATCGCGATCCACTCGCGCTGATCGTGCGCTTCCAAAGCTTGATCGGCCTGGTGCTGGTGGCGATCGGCGGCGTCATCTTCTCGCCCAGGCGCCATGGCGAGATACTATTCCTTGCGCCCGACAACATGGCCAACATCGTGCGCGCCGTGTCGGAGACCGGCATTATCGCCATCGGCATGACCTTCGTCATTATCACCGCCGGCATCGACCTTTCGGTGGGGGCAGTGCTTGGTCTCTCCAGCGTCGTCACCGCGACGATGATGATCTCCGGCGGCTTCGGGCTTATCCCGACCATTCTCGCGGTGCTGGTAATGGGCACCGTCTTCGGCGTGATCCAGGGCACCATTTCCAGCCGCTTTCGGCTTGAGCCGTTCATCGTCACGCTCGCCGGCCTGCAGGCGGCGCGGGGTCTCGCGCTGGTCGTTTCCGGCAACCAGTACATTAATATTTCCTATGGCGAGGGGCCCGGCCTGGCGCCACCTGTCTTCGCGGTACTGGGCGAGCGCCTGTTCAACAACACAGTGCCGGTGGCGACCATCGTCTTCATCGTCTTCGCCGCTATTGCTACCCTGGTACTGAATACCACGCGCTTCGGCCGCTATGTCTTTGCCGTCGGCGGCAACGAGCGAGCGGCGCGCATTTCGGGCGTTCCTGTCTCTATGGTCAAGATCTCGGTCTATGCCATTACCGGATTTGCCGCCGCCCTTGCCGGCATCGTGCATGCGGGTCAGTTCAACTTCGGCAGCGCCAATGACGGTATGGGCTATGAGCTCACGGCCATCGCGGCCGTGGTCATCGGCGGCACCAGCCTGTTCGGCGGCGCCGGCTCGATGGTCGGCACCGTTGCCGGCACCATCATGCTCGGCGCGCTCGCCAACATCCTTCAGCTCAACAACATTACCCCCGCCATGCAGCTGCTCGCGACCGCCGCGATCATCGTTGTGGCGGCAGTGCTTCAATCCCTCGTTCGCCGCCGCGAGGGTTTGGGACGATAGGAGGCCGGCGGCAGCATTTGGAAGACCATGAAACCAAGGTCTGGCCATAGGCCCGACGAGGAGGAGAGCAAGCATGACAACGATGGAAAAAGGATCGAGGCGCGCCCTGCAGGTCGCCTTTCTGGCAGGCTCTTGCCTGTGCATGGCGGGTGCTGCCCAAGCGGCCGACCCGATGGTCAAGGCCTGCGCCAAGGACGGCCAGTTCATCATCGGCTTTTCGCAGGCGAACAATGCCGAGCCCTACCGCCAGCATGTCAATGACGAGCTGACCGCGGCGGTCAAGGATGTGCCGCAGTTCACGCTGCAGATCGCCGACGGCGCCGGCAACGTCAACACGCAGACCTCGCAGGTGGACAACTTCATAACCCAGAAAGTTGATCTGCTGTTGATCTCGCCCTTCGAGGCAGCACCCATAACCCCGGCGGTGAAGCGCGCGATGGATGCCGGCATTCCCGTCATCGAACTAGACCGCAAAACGGTAGGCGACCCCGGCAAGGACTACACCGCCTTCATCGGCGGCGACAATTACAAGATCGCGCTCGAAGCGGGCAAATACACCGCAAAGACCCTGCTCCCGGAAGGCGGCGAGGCGGCGGTGCTTGAAGGGCTGCCGAGTTCGACGCCAGCGGTGGAGCGGCTCAACGGCTTCAAGGACGGTGTGAAGGAGAATGCCAAAATCCAAGTGGTGGCCGAGCAGGCCGCCGACTGGGTGCCCGACAAAGCTCAGACCGCCTTTTCCGCCATGCTGCAAGCGCACCCGGACATCAAGGTGCTCTATGCCTCGAACGACATGATGGCGGCGGGTGCGCTGCTCGCAGCCAAGGGCGCGGGCAAGCAGGTCAAGATCATCGGCACTGATGGCCTGCCGGGTCCGGCCGGCGGCATCGAGGCCGTGGCCAAGGGCGACTGGGCGGCAACCTTCACCTACCCGACCGGCGCCAAGGAAGCGATCGAGATGTCGAAAAAGATCCTGCTTGAGTGTGCTTCGTCGGTGGAGCCGACGGTTACGGTGGACACGACCGCGATCACGCCGGAAAATGCCAAGCAGATGATGGGAAACTGAGGGCAGGGCCGACAGCAGAGGTGATACGACAAGGCCCGGGAGTGGGCCTTGTTGTTTTTGTGAGCGAGCCGGCGTGGTCGTCGTCGGTCAAAACTCCGGCTAGATCCCGGCGGTCGAAGGACGGCAAGCAGTTGAGCGCGTAGACGGCTTCAGCCCGTCTCGCCGCGATTTCAGCTGGATCTTGCAAGCAGCCTTGTCACGGGCTCGTTTCCATTTGGTTGGCGCCAGGCACTCGCGGAAAGCGCGAAAAGCGCCTCTATTCCGGGTTAAACCCGTGACGCCGATGACCGCCACCGTCACCGCCGCCGCCCTCTCGAGAAAAACTTCGGCGCTTATGAAGATACCTCCGTCCGCAATCCGGTCGTCATCGCACGCACCGTGCTGCTGGCCTACGAGGTTTTTGTCCGGCTGTTGAAGCGCGATAGGCGGGTCGAGTTGATAGCGGAGCTCAACAAGGACGATATCGCTGCGGTCGAAGTCTCCGCATGGAGCCCAGTCTCGACCATCTCACGACGAGCTCTCTGAGCCAAAACCAAAGTCCAAGGTCGCACAGGTCTTCCGATATTCCTATCTCTGGCATTGGCACACCGGGAGGGCGCGGAGAAGGCGACAAGGACCGGCCCCGCCTGGTGCTGGCGCTGGTCGGCCCCACAAAGCACGTGGACAATACAAGTCTAGCGTTTCGTCGGCGCCAGGTGTTGCTTGCTACCTCGCGGCTGGCCTACCGCAGGTCCAGCTGCAACAGCCCGCTATAATCCTCCGTCGCCAGGAAGAAGCCCTCGTCGATCGCCTTGGCTCTGAAAGCGGGATCGTCGCCGAGGTTGCGAAATTCCGGCTTCAATGTGCCTGATGCATCGAAGTAGCGATCTCGAAAGGTCGCCCGGTCAAGCCCGGCATAGTCTTTACCCTGACCTGCGACCGTGCAGGATTTCAGTTCGGTTTGGTCGGCAGCGTCCGCCGGGAAACTCTTCCTTGCGAAATCCATGGGACCGATGCCTGGAGCAATGCTGCGGGGGAATTGCGTGACGCACCGCTTCGTCGCGTCACCCGCAGCGATCGTCAGATCGAAATAGGGAGGCCTCAGCCCCTTGGTCGCGAGGTAGGCAAAGGCACGAATGCGATTGGCTGCCTTCAACGTATCAAGGTCGGTCGTCTCCAGAATGCCGCCATCGATGGTGAGCTTTCCCGACCCGCCAAGTGCGGCAATTTGCTTCTGCAGCCAGTCTGCGTCACGATCGATCCAGGTCAGGAAATCGAGTGGCATCGCTTGCGGCTCCTTCATCTGCGGGTTCATGGATTGAGCGAGGGCCGCCGCAGTGATGAGCATCGCCAGCCCGGCCAGCGCTGCCGTAGAGAGAGGGAAGTTACGCATGTCATGCCTCCGTCCTTCTGCGTTGCCGCGAATCAGTTGTAGTGGTTGCGCGGCTTGATACCGAGCATGTCGCGCAATTGGTTCTCCGTTATGTCGTCAGGCCGCGGCGTTCCGCCGACACCGACGGTCCGCGCTTCCTCGTCCATGGAGGTATGTGGCTTTCCATCAAGCCCGTTGTAGGTGGCTGGACCCATGCCGGAAATCTGTCCCGCCTGGATGTGGGAGGCGTGGATCTGCTCATGGGCGAGCACGATGCCAGGATCGGCCGGGTTTGTCGCGACCGTGCCGGTCGATTTGTCGAACTCGCTCGACGTGCGGATACGGGCTGCCGCCGGATCGTAAGAGATGACCGCCCCTCCCGGTGTCGTCGTCGGATCCTTCGTATGATCGGCGAGATCGGTTCCGGTGCGGCCGGCCACGTTCTGGATCGTCACCGTTTCTGGGCTGTCGACAATCCTCTTGGTGAGTTCGCGCCCTGTATCCATCCCGGTACCGGGTACGAAGAAGTCCTTGACGTCGAGCCAGGCCCCGTGGAGCCAGCTTTGCGAAACTTCGCCGGTCTTGCTGTCGACTCGGGCAGTCGGGTCTGTGCGTTGGATATCCTCCTCAACTTGCCGCCGATAGGCGGCATCGCCGGCCACGATCTCCTTGAGACCTGTCGGGTCGATATAGGCCATCGGATTATTGTTGGCATAGGCGAAGAGATTGCATGATGTGGGGTTGCCGGTGCAGCGCTCAGGATCGCCGACATACAGCGGGTCGGGTGACACGAAGCGGCCAAGGGCCGGATCGTAGTAGCGGGCACCGAAGTAGTAGAGCCCGGTATCGTCGTCGAGATATTTGCCGGTGAACCGATGGTGGGTTTTTTCGCGCGGCAACTCGCCCGAAATGTCTGTCAAGTGATCGGCCCAGGCAGGAGCCAGTACTTCTGGCTTGTGCTCGGTTCCGTATGCCCGATAGAGCATTTGCTCGACCGGGGCGCCGCCCGAGGCGATCACATAGTCGCTGCTCTCGATATGATCCTTGAGGTAATAGAACCATTTACCGGTGCCGTGCTCGAGCCGCACCAACTTGGTCGAGGCAATGTTGACATAGCTCTCTTCGCCCTTTGGGCCGACCTCGAATGTCTCCACTGGATAGAGATAAAGCTGGTCTGGCTTCGATCCGTCCGGAGCGACAATCTTCTTGTATAGGCGTCGACCGGTCTGGTCGTAGCCGTAGAAGACGTCGTTGGTCGCGGTTTGCGCTCGGATGAGCCGGCCGTTGATGTCAAAGACAGTGCCGGTAAGGTTCGGCGACGTCGCCAGCTGGCCGAAGCCATCGAAACCATATGGCTTGGACGCGCTGCCGGTCGGAATGAGGCCGGTCGCGCTGGCTGCCGCCGGGACAATCCGTGCTCCGGGATCGAGCTCGTCATTGCGGGCGAAGGTGCCGGCAGGCGAATAGCCGAATTCGGCATGTTTGCCATAGCGATCGATACTCACGAGCTCGTTCTTGAAGTCATAGTGAAAGGTGCCGGAACGGTCGACATGGGTCGCGTCGCCGGCGCCACTGCCCAGCGCATCGACGATCTGTGTGATGGAGCCGTTCGAGTTGAAAGCCATGGTCAAGTCCTGCAGCGGAACGCCTCCCGCTTGCGAGACGATATGCGTCAGGAACAGCGTCGTCGGATCGTAGGTCATCTGCGTGAAGGCGCCGAGCCGGTAGTTGACGCGCTCGACCCGTCCTTCCGGATTGTACGTGATGTTCTCGATCACTTTCTGCGGGCCGGCGAAGTCCGGATGGGATACCGTCACGGAGCGGAGATTCTTGTCCGGTCCAAGCGCGAATTTCGACGTCAGGCCGCGTGGGCCGATCGATGAATCGATCCGGCCATCAAGCGTGTGATGGAAGCGATCGGCATACTTTGCGTGGTTGATCTCCACCTCGTTGGCGGTCATGCGGCCGTTCGCGTTGTAGGCGTAGCGTTCGGCCGCATCGAACAGGCCGTTGGGATCGTGGATGATGACCTCGGTTATTTTATCGAGCGGCAACGCGATCGGCACTTCGAACCCGGCCGCAGAGGCTATCTCGACGCCCCGGTCGTAGCGGTATTCGAGATGGAGGACACCGTCGTCAACCTCTGTGAGCTTGCGGTTAAGGAAGTCGTAGGTGGACGTCTGCACGGAAGCTTCGCCGTTCACGCCGACGCGCGCGATCGCTGATTGCCGCCCGCGCGCGTCGTAGAAGGCGTACCGGTCGCCCATTCCGGGGATCGACTGGAATTCGATGTCGCCGACCGAATTGTAGATCAACCGTCGAGGCGCAGTTTCGCCCGGCAGCCAAATCTCGCTCAAATAGCCGAAGGAATCGCGCACGAAGCGGGAAATTTGCATCACGCCGTCGCCATTGGCGGCGATGAAGCCGGTCACCCCGTTCTCGTTGCTGAGCGAATATTCCTCGCTCCGCACCGTACCGTCGAACTGATCGGCATAGGTCGTTATTGTGTGCGTGCCCCAAGGCCCGAAGGTCATCTCGGAAACCTTGCCCGACGGGTAAGACTCACGCACCATGCGGCCCGTTGCGTCGTAGGTATATGTGTTGCCGATTTCGTGATCCGGACGCGGAACGTCGCCCAGCTCGAAGACCTTCTGCAGGTTCAGATCGTCGATACCGCCGAAGCTCCTGACGACGAATGGGGTCCAGCGGAAGACCAGTTTCTCGTTGCGATTGTAGAGCGCGAAGTTGCGGACCCGCACGCCCCCCTCGGCAACGCTTTCCAGGTCGGCGATCTGGTTGCCGCGGGCGTTGTAGGCGGCGAGCTCGGCAATGAATTCGCTCTCGCTTTCCGGAGTTTGGGCAGCGCTTGCGTAACGGCGCTTCGATGTCAAGATCAGTGAGGGCAGGCCGCTCTCGCCGATCTTGTAGCTGTAGAATTTCTCCGCACCGTCGGCTGCCACCTCATGGATCCTACGGCCGAGCGCGTCATAGTCGTTGGTGACGACCATGCCGAGGGGAGTCGTCATCGTTCGCACAGCTCCGGCCCGTGGCCCGTCGTAGGTCATTGACGTGATCTGGTTGAGCTCAGGCGCACCACCCGCCATCTTGGTGTGGCTCATCGGCAAGGTGCCGGTCTCTTCGTAGAGAACGGCCTCTGTCTGCCCAAGGTCGTCCGACAGCGCGGTGGTGTTGCCGAAGACGTCATAGCCCATTCTCTTGGTGAGGGTGCGGGTGGCGTTGCGGAACTGCTCGAGCGACGCCGGCAAGTTGCTGAGGCCGGAAAAGACTTCGAGTGTCCGGGTGCCCATGCGACCGCCCGCGTCGGCTAGATAGGTGAAGCTTTCACGGCTGAGCAGTCGCGTTCCGGTTAGGATACGGCGCTCGGATGCGGCGTTGACAATGCTGAGCGCGGCGAGATCGGCACGCGACTGCGCATACCCGGTCTGGGTGGTGCGGCTAAAGCCCTGAATGGTCAAATCCGCGGGTCCCGGGATATCGCGAACCTGCACAGTTTCCGAGGCGGGCATATTGAATTCGTCGAAATCGGCATACGTCTGGACCTTCACCGGGTCCTTACATTCGGGATCGGCCGGGTCCTGCTGTTCGGCGTCGCCGGCGGAACCGGTCAGCGTCTCCTTGACCTTTCTGAGATAGGACGAGCCGTCGCCACGCGAAAACGTCTCCCACACCGACGACTCGCACTTCAACATCATCCCGGTCGTCGGCAGCTTCTGGGTGCGCGTGGCGGTCGACAGCGAGTGCAGCGCCGCCGCCGACGGATCGAGCGTCTCGGTCGTCTCCGCGCTCGCGACGAGCGTCGCCTCGGGCTTCACTTCATAGGTCTTGCGGATCTTCAGTTTGCCGGCGAGGTTCAGGTCAGCCGCCGTTTCCGCGAAGGTGTAATACTGTTCGCGATCGAGGCTTGAGCGCTGCGTGACCCGCTGGCCGGCCGCGTTCTCGTCGCCGTACGCGATCCTCTCGACGTCCGAGAAGCCGATAAAACGGCGATTGATCACATCGTAAAATGGATTGTGGTAGAAATATTCGTCCGTCTGCACTTGGGCGCGAACCTGGCCGGGTATGCCCTGCGACGTGACGAGTTGCTTGGCAACGACAACGGGAAAATGCAGGTTGCGCGTCGGCTGGCCGTTGGCGCGGTCGCGCAGCATCTCGTCGATCGAAGTCGCATAGCGAATGTCGTGCCGGCGGCCGGAATCGAAGTCGACGACCGTGAGCAGGTTGGCCTTGACCAACTGCACCGTGTCGGTGCGGTTGAAGTCAATCACGACGACGGGCTTCACCTCGTCGCCGGACGGCTTCTGGAACACGATGATTTCGCTCTGGCCGTCGCCGTCGATGTCTGCGACGCGCGAAGCGAAGGTCTGCGTCGACGCGCCCAGTTGAACCCGCAGATTGAGCGCGATGCTGAGCGGATCCTTCAGGTAGGTCCCGTCGCCGAAGCCGAGCCAGACGCGCATCTGGTCAGTGCGCTCGCCCATCGACGCGAAATCGATGATGCCGTCGCCGTTGGCGTCGATGTACCACATTGTGGCGAGGTTATCGCCGGGCTGCATGCCGCCTATCTTCGAGAAGCTGCCGTGACCGCAGACCGGATCGTTAATCGCGGCGTCGCCAAACAGCAGCGCATTCGGGTCCTTCGAGAACATGTTGCCCTGGTTCTCATAGAGGCAGAAGCCCTGGTCAGCCGGGCGGATGACGACGAGATCGGGCAGCCGGTCGCCATTGATGTCGACCATCCGCACATTGTTGCGGCCGAGTATCTGGCCGTCCTGACTGTTGAATGGGAACGCTTTGGTAAGCGCTCCGAAATTGACGTTGTAACCCCCATCGGCCTGCCGCCGGGTGAGATTGAGAAATATCCGCCATTCCGTGCGGCCATCAGCATTGAGGCGCGTCGTGACGATGTCGGACAGGCTGTCCATATTAACGTCGGCGAAGCGGCCGTTGCCGCCCGCGAATGTCGTTGGCGAGACGCCGGGCAGCGGGATCGAGCGGCCGAGATAAGGGAAGGTCCCGTCGGCTTTGCCGTCATAGACGTGCATCAGCCCGTCTTCGATTTCGACGATATCGACGAAGCTGTCGCCCAGGATGTCGGCAAAAGCGAAGCGATTGTCGGTGAGCCGGGGGGCGATCTGGCGCATTAGTCCAGCCTCGGTCGGACGCGACAGCACGAGTTGGCTGGTGTCGCCGAAGGCGCTGTTCAGGTCGCCGCTTCCGAGATGCACGCTCGCGCCGTCATCCTTGGTCTGCACGATGTCGACCAGTGCATCCATGTTGAGGTCGGCCAATTCGAAATTCTGCGGCGGGATGTCGCCGGCGAACGCCATTTTCGGCGCTTCGAACACGACGGGGCGCGACGCCAGTTCGGCGCTTGTCCACGACGAATAGCCGAAATGGATGTCCGGGAACTTCAGCGTCGATTGCGCCAGCGCCTCGCCGCCGGTGTCACCATACCGGTAGAGCACGCGCAGCTGGTCGAGCACATTGACCGACTGCGCGTCGATGAGCGGCGTGAGGTCGGCCTGAGCCTTCGCCAGGCAGTCCGGATGCGCCCGGACGACGAACTTTGACGTGTCACTGGTATCACGGCCGACATATCCCATGCACCATTGGGCGTAGACGGTGTCTTTGAACTTGGCCGTCACCTTGCCGTAGAGCCGGGCGTTCTCCTGTTTGCTGCCATTGGTGTGGCTTACGAGCGTCGATTGCGTCTCGATCAGCTCGAACTGATAGCTGCTCTGACCGCCGGCGAAGCTGGCCTTTGTCAGGTAGCTGCGTCCACCGAAACGCTGGTACTCGTAGCGGATGGCTTCGCGGTTGGCATTGAGCTGCAGCACCAGCGGCCATTTCGTGACATAGGGCGCGGCTACATCGAAATTGCCCTCCGCCACGGAGGAATCGCCGCTGAAGATCAGCCGTGTTCCGTTGGCGTTGATCACCTCGAAACCAGAGGAGATGGTGTCGGTGTGTAGGCCGCCCGTCAGGTCGAGCGAAAGGACGTCGAACGCGCCAGTGTGGTAGAGGATCTTGACGAAATCCTCGGCATATTCGGGCTTGTACTCCCAGACGCCGTTCTGGTTGCCGAGGAAGATGAGCCGCGCGCCCATATACGACAGGCGGGAGAAGAAATCGCCGCCTGGCTTGGTGCCGGGCACGGCCGTGCCGAGATCGTCATTGACGGCGATCGCCTGGGTATTGAACTGCCAGCCGATACCGAGCCCGTTGCCGGTATCGCCCGCGAACTGGCTGTAGGTGAGGCTCAGTTGCGGCCCGAACTGGCCGCGCGTCGGCAGGGTGGGTAGCGGCACGGTGAAGTTCGCCGATCCCGTATTGTTGTTCAGCGTGAAGCTGCCTTCCTCCTGCGTGACAGTGCCGCCCGCAGCGGGCAACTGCACAATCGACGTCGCAGATTTGTCTTCGGCGCGGGCCGGTGAGCCGAGTACTGCGGCGCCAGCGGCCAGGGCTGCGAGGGCGGTAAGGGTCTTTATGAACATGGGACTACCTCTCCGGATGCAGGCACTACTGATGAATTTGCGGACCCACGATGATGAGCTGTAAGCAGTTCGGGCGCGGACAGATGACCGAGGGCTGGACGGCGATCGCGTCGTGCAAGTGAATGTTTCCATCGAAGATGCGCCACGGCTCGCGGTTGCAGGCTTCGGCGACTTGAGGGAGGAGCGGCTGCGGGAAGGAGCAGACCGGATTGTTGCCCAGATAGGTCTTTCCGATCACCGGATGGACGCTAGCGAAGTTCTCGATCCGATTGCCTCTCAGATCGACGACTGACAGCGCCGGAAGCGAGCCAAGGGGCAGCGCATCGAAGACCCGGTTGTTGCGCAGATCGATATCCGACAACGCCGGCATGTTCGATAGATTGCCGACATTGGTGATCTGGTTGTCGTTCAGGTAGATGTATTTGAGCCCGCTCGATCCGAAGCGCGGGATCGCGGATAGCCGGTTGGTGGCGAGGTTCAGTTTCTGAAGTCCTGTCAGCGAAGCGATCGGCGACGCGTCGGTGATCACATTGTCGAAGAGGTTAAGTTCGCCCAGCGCCCGGAAATGGACCACGGGGTTGACGGCGATGATCGACTTCTTGTTCAGAGTCAGGCTGGTCAGTGACTGCGCCCAGTTCTGCGCTGCACTGCAATCTGCGCTGTCGACGTGGTCGGCCTGCATGCGGCTGTCGAGCGCCGCCATGAAGCCGCGGGCGTCGCCGAGCGCAATAGAATCGAACCGGTAGACGATGCAGTATTCAGCGAAGCTGGCGTATTGCAGTGGCAGATTGCGCATGCCGGCATCCTCGAGCAGCGGCAGGTCTGCCAACGGCGTCACGGATTGTACGTGTGTGTTCGAGAAATAGAGCTTTGTCAGCTTGTTGAGCATTCCGATGCCGATCAGGTTCGACAGGGGATTGCCGTCGATGTTCAGTTGTTCGAGGCGGCGCAGCTGGAGGATGCCCTGGATCGAGGGGATCTGGTTGTTGCGGATCCAAAGCTTCGTCAGCCCCGGTACCGCCGACAGCGCCGAGACGTCGGACAACTGGTTGTCGGACAGGTCGATGGAGGTCAGATTTCCCATCACCGGGAAGAGCGAGACGCTGGTCAACCCGCGGTTCTTCGCATCGGCGAACTGGCGCGAACTGAGATCGTCATAGGCTCTGCCGCAAACAGTCTTGCCCGAGATCGATAGCAGCGCGTTCACTTCCGCGGTTTGCGCGGGCGTTAGAAAGTCGGTCTGGTTCCGCATCAGGCATGCCGACAGGAAGTCGCTCGCCTGCACGGGATTGTCGGAAAGATCGAGACTGATCAGGCCCGACAGCGCTGCCAGCGGTCTGACATTGGCGATCGAATTCTTCGACAGGTTGAGTGTGCCGAGATTGGTCAGGCCGGCAAGCGGCGAGACGTCCGTGATGGCATTGTTGGACAGGTTGAGCGAGGTGAGTTGCGGTAAGGTGGCGAGCGGACGCAGATCGCTGACGATCTTCGACGACAAATCGAGTGCGGTGGTCGCCAGCAGCTTGTTGCCGACCACCAAGCACGTCCCGCCACCCTCCAGTTCGACCATGGCTCGTATGGTTTGCCCAAGCGGGGTCGCCGCGTCGCGGTGCAGCACGCACAGGTCAACGAAGCTCTGCCCGCCATTCGCCACGATTGGATTGCCGCTGAGATTGATGGCCAGCGTCGAGGGGAAGCTGCCGAGATTGGCGAAGGTTTCGATCTTGTTGTTGGCGAGGTTGAGACTGGTCAGGCCGCCGAGCGCGCTGAGCGGATCGAGCATGTCGCCCGTGAGGCCATTGTTGGCGATGGACAGGATCGAGAGCGCCTGCAGGAATTGCAGCGGCTCAAGGCTGGCGATCTTGTTGTCGTCGAGTGTGAGGTTCGTCAGCAACGCCAGCGCCGACAGCGCGCGGATGTCGGTGATGTCGTTGTCGGAGACGTCGGCCCGCGTCAGCGCGATCAGTGGCGCCAGGGCGTTGATGTTGCTGACGTGATTGCCGGAAATATCAAGAAAGGTCAGTGTCTTGAGCTTGGCCAGCGGCCCGAGTTCGGCGATCGAGTTGTTGCCGGCGATCGACAGGCTGGTGAGGTTCGTCAGCACCGCAATCGGCTCGAGTGATTGCACGCCCTTGCCGCTCAGGTTCAGCGTCGTGATCGATTCCAGGAAGGTCTGTGCGGTGGCGCAGGCGGCCGGGTTGCCGAGCGCGGAGACTCCGCCGGGCGTTGAATCGAGCACCGCCATCACGCTCGCCGTTTCAGCCGGCGTGCGGTCGCCCTTGATGCACCATTTCGCGAAGGTGGTCGGCTTGTTGACCAGCGGCGCGCCCGAGAGGCACGTGATGGTGTGGATCTTGCCGGCGAAGAACGGCGTGGGGTCGGCGTTCAGCGCCTGGTCGAGATTGAGCTTCAACTCGGTGACCAGCGGTGCGCAGGATGGAATGTAGAGCCGGTCGGAAAATGTCGTCGCGCCGAAGTCTGAGGGAAATTGCAAGTAGTAGATGAGGCCGCTGCCATTATCGTACGCGAACACCTTTATTGGGTATGTCTCGCCCGAGGGGCACAGCAGCGGATTGGCGGCCGGATCCGCGGCGACGATCGCGCTGTCGACGGCGGTCAACACCTCCGAGGGAACCGTCGCGAAGCCAAGTCCGCGGATCACTGCTTCCTCGTCCGCCTGGTCCTTGCAGCGGATGCGGTAGCCGCGCCCGTCGGAGATAAGCAACGGATAATGCAGCCGGTTCGCCTCCAGCGCCGGATCCTCGAACAGCACAACCTTCGGCTCGTCCGCGCGGGCCGGGCCGGCGGCGGCGGCCACGAGCATGACCAGAACAAGGAGCAGCGATTGGCCGATGCGGTTCATCTGGTTTCTCCTTTCGAGGCTCAGGCTGATCGATGCGGCTCAATCAGCCCGAACCAATGGCAGCGCTACATCTCGTCCGCGGTCTTGATGGTCCAAAAGCTCGACGGCTCGCGATCGCAAGTGAACTGAAGGGCTGGGATGTTGTTCAAGTTGCTAACCCCGCCGGCAATGATCAGGCACTTGCCTGTCTGGACGTTTTCCGCCTGAACTCCGTCGCGCGTCTCGACAAGGTTCCAACGACGCGAAGGATCGCTGTCACAGTTGAACTGCAAGGCCGGGATGTTGTCTTCGGTACTGACTCCGCCGGCAATCGTCAGGCACTTGCTTGTCCGGACGTTGGCCACCTGGAAGCCATCGCCCGTCTCGACCAGCCTCCAGCGCTGCCATTGACTGCCGTCGCAGTCGAATTGCACCGTCGGTGCATTGTTGTCGGTTCGTCCTTCCGCGACCGAAAGGCACCTTTCGGTTTGCCGGTTCACCAGCAACACTTCCGGGTCGGCCGCCCGGATGCTCCAGAACCGCGACGGATCGCGGTCGCAGTTGAATTGGAGGGCAGGGACGTTGTCATCGGTGCTCACCCCGCCGGCAATGGTCAGGCATTTGCTCGTCTGCATGTTTTCAGCCTGGAAGCCGTCGCCGGTTGCGGTCAGCTTCCAGCGCCGCGACGGATCTCGGTCGCAGTCGAATTGAAGGGCCGGGATGTTGTTGTCGGTGCTGACACCGCCGGCAATCGTCAGGCATTTTCCGGTCCGCACGTTCTGTAACTGAAAACCGTCATTCGTCTCGACCAGCTTCCAGCGGCGCCACTGGTCGCCGTCGCAGTTGAACTGTACGGCCGGCGCGTTGTTGTCGAGGCGCCCCTCGGAAACTGCCAGGCATTTGCCGGTCTGCATGTTTGCCAGCACCACGTCTCCCTCCTTGATCGCCGTGATGCAGGCTTCGAAAATTTTCCCGGTGGCCGCGGTCGATTGCTCCGGTCGACTGATGCAGACCGGATTGCCGTCCAGCGAAGGCTTGAATGGCAGGATGGCGCTGACGGACTGCACCGTGGCCAGACGGTTCGCGCGCAGGTTAAGAGAGGTGAGTTCGGTAAGGCCCATCAAGGCGCGCGCATCCGTGACGCGGTTTTTCGACAGGTCGAGCGCCGTGAGCTCTTGCAGAAACCGCAACGGCGACACGTCGGCGATCTTGTTGCTGGCCAGAACCAGTCGCGTCAGCGCCCGCGCCGAGGCGAGCGGCCGCAGGTCGGCGATCTGGTTGGAACTGAGGTCGGCGTCGGCCAAATCCTTCATCACGCCAGTCACGTTGATGCTGCTGATCCTGTTTCGCGACAGATCGAGAAAGGTAAGCTTGGTCAGCTTTTCCAGATCGCGCGTGTCGGCTATTTCATTGCCGGACAAGGTCAGGCGCGTCAGATGGGTAAGTGTCGCCAGCGGCTCGAGATTTGTCAGCCGTCGCCCGGCAAGGTCGAGCGTCGTGCTCGACGCGAGAAAGTCCTGCGCGCTTGCGCACGCCGCCGGATTGCCCAACGCGGAGGCACCGCCGGGTGTCAGCTCGAGCAGCTCCTCGACCGTCGTCTGCTGGGCAGGATCAAGGTCGTTCTTGATGCACCAACTGGCAAAGGTCGTCGGCCGTCCGACAAGCGGCGGGCCCGCCAGGCATGCGATGGTATGGACCTTTCCGGCAAAGAAAGGGGTAGGGTCGGCCTCGATCGCCTGATTGAGCTTGAGCTTTAACCCTTCGACCAACGGCGCGCAGCCGGGAATGTAGATTTGGTCGGAAAAGGATGTTGACCCGAAATCGGTCGGGAACTGCAGGTAGTAGACGAGCCCGCTGCCGCTATCATGCGCAAAGACCTTGATCGGGTAGTGCTCGTCGGATGGGCACAACAGCGGATTGGCGGCTGGGTCGGCCGCGATGACCGCATTGTCGACGGCGCTCAGCATTTGCGACGGGACGGTTACTAAGCCCAGTCCGCGGATCACTGCTTCCTCGTCCGCCTGAACACTGCAGCGAATGCGGTAGCCGCGTCCTTCGGAGATGAGCAGGGGATAGTGCAAGCGAGTGGCGTTCAGCGTCGGGTCCTCCAACAGAACGAGCTTCGGTTCCTCGGCTCGGGCCCGACCGGCGCCGATCACCGCAAGCAGCGCCAGCAGGAGCAGCGATCGGGCTATGCGGGTCATCTGGTTTCTCCTTTCCGCTCTATTCGACCAGGCTGAAGCGGCCTGGCCCGCAGGCCCGGCTGGTATTGTCGTGTGCAATGTCGTTGCCCGGCAGCAGGAAACTGGCGCTGGAGGCGCTGTCGGCGAAACTGACCGCGCAGCGGAAGCCGGACACCGTCGAGGTGGTGAAATTCGCCGACGAACCGCGCTCGAGCTGGATGGCGGAGCCGACCGTAAGGCCAGCGGCCATGGGCGCGAGCCCGTCCGAGCGACCCGCCACGACCGCGCCGCGCAGAACTAGCGGATTAGCGGCGGCGATGTCGGTGAAGGCCATCCGCATCAGGCTGTCGGAGGTGAGCACCGCGCCGAAGCGTGCGCGCACAATGCTGGAGCGGGCAGGCGCTTGGGCCGAGATCAGCAGCCGTGCCCGAACGCCTTGGATCGCCAGCATGTCTGCTTCGACCCTGAGCCCGCGCGCATAAAGGTCCGCCAGGCACAGCGACGCGCCCCGCGCGATCGGCGACAGTCCGTCCGCCACGGTGCCGATAGTCACATCGTCGAGCGCGACCGCGCCATTCTGCGCGATCACGGCGACGACCTCGTCGGTCGTTTGAGCGGCTGCCCGCGCCAGATCGATCCGCTCGAGTTCGAGCCGCGGCAATCCATCGGCGACGATGATCACGCCTGTGGCTGACAGGATGCATGACGACGTGCCGGCAGGCACTCGGTTGGCGGTGCCGACGAGCCGCGTGCGGGCAACGCCGGGGGCCGGCGCCATGTGCACGGTCTTGAACGGCAATCCCTTCAGGATTAGCGTCTGCGGCATCTGGACCGATGCGGGCAGTTCGAGCCTGAGATTCGCCCGCCCGGCGCAATCGCCCTCGGCAGAGAATTGCGCCAGCGTCAGCGTGCCGCCATCATTGATGCGGCGAAGGCACGTATCGCCGGCCGAACCCCGACAGTCGAACCCGGTACCCGGCGCCGGAGCGGCTGTCAGCGCGCGATCCGTCTCGCCCATCCAGTCGCCAATGCCGGGGGCGGAGAGGCCGAGCGCCAACGTCAGACGCGGGCAACCCGTAAATGACAGGCTTCGCCCCTCCGCGAAGATCCAATCCAGCCGCGCATTGCCGAGGGAGTCAAGCGAGGTGATGGACAGGCCGGCTGACAGCGGCGTCAGGCCGAGGTCGATACCCGGCTGCGCGAAGGTCGAGTGCTCGCGCTGATAGCCATCGCAATTCGACAGACACAGGTCGACGAAGGGCGCCGAACGAAGCGCCGCCACCGCGTCGGCGCCGAGCAGGGTTACGGCCTCGGCCTCAGCGATGCCGAAGAATGATCGCAGCTTCTTCTCCGCCGCTTCCGCTCCGGCTGCATCGGCAATGATGTCGCGCGTCGCCTTGCCGTCAAGGCGCACAATCGGCAGGTAGGAGGGCTGCGCACCTTCGCCCGGCGGCGCGTAGCGCACGACATAGATCGTGTCGCCAATGCTTTCGGCGCTGAGGAAGGTTTCAAACCGGTGCAGACTCCAGCGCGCCGCACTCGCCACCGCTACATTCGATGTGCCGCCAAGATCGGCGCGCCCGCAATCGAACACGAAGGGTGTCCCGACATCGGGCGGCGCGACGAAGCCCTGCAGTACGCCAGGGAGTTGCAACCGCTCGCGGATGGCGAGCGCTGCCTTGATCTCCGCGCAGGCGGCGGGGACGGCGAAATAACCGCTGCCCGAGACGGCGGGGAGATAGTAGTTGCCCGATGCCTCGACATCGGCCCAGATGGCGGTCGTCGCCGGCCAGTCGATATCGAAGGCCGTGCCGGGGCATGGCAAGCGCGGCTGCGCGCCGAAGCCGTTTTCGGTCTGAAGCTTGGCGAACGTTGCCTCCGAGACGATAGCGGTGTCAGGCAGGTGCAGCAGCCGCTTCGCCTGGCCGGCGCTGGCGCAGCCGGCAAGCTCCACCGCCTTGCCGTCGAAAAGCGCGACATAGACGTCCTTGTTCTGATCGGTGACGAAAGCGTCAAGCTGCGGCTCGGCGGGGGCCACCGAAGTGCTGGCGAGAAACAGGGTGAGCAATGCGGCCGCCTGTCTCATCTCAGTTCGCTCAGGCAGCTTGCCGCACGGGTGGGCTCCATATTGACTTCGGTCATCAACGGATCGAGGCCGGCCGACTGGCACAGCTCCTTGACCGAGATCGAGTGCGGCCCCTGGAAATCGACCTTGAGAGTTCCATTGCTCATCTGCCCGTTCTGGCCGATGCACAGCGGATTGTTGGCGAGCGCCGGCCGACGGCAGGTGCGGATGACGTCGGCCATTGCCCGGCGGTTGGTCAGTTCGCAGAAGTAGATGCGGCAAAGCGCGGCGACTGCGGCGCGGTTCTCGGCGTCGGCATTGATGATTCGCTTGATGTCGGTGATCAGGCCGCTCGCCTTGGCTGCGAATGCTAGGCCTTCGACGCGAGTTTTCTCGCCCGCGATCTCGCCCGACCGTTCGGTGATCTTCGGCATCAGGTTGATGTTTTCCGAGGTTATGAACAGGCCGCCTTTCCAGCGGTCGAACTCGTCGAGGATCGAGGTCGCCCTCAGGATCGCTTGGCGGTAGGCGTTGTAGATCGGCCCCATCTTGGTGTCGCGCGCCGCCTCGTAAACCTGGTTTAGCGCAGCGTATTCCTTGTTCACCGCGTCGGCGCCCGCCTTGATACCGTCGATGCCGGCGCGCGAACTCTGCACCAGACCCTCGGCACGCTTCAGCTTGCGGGAAAACATCGCCGTAATCGGGCTCTCGACGCTGGCGAAGTAGTTTTCGATCACCTTCCCGGCCGCTCCGTCGGCGAAAGCATTTATCTCGGTGTCAGACAGATTGGAGATCAGGCCGCACTGGGCGTCGAAATCGGCGCTCAATGGCCCGGCCTGGCAGGCGCTCATCTCCGCCAGTCTCTGATCGAGCGTCCGGTTCGAAGCGAGCCCGTCGGCATACTCGAACAGCGCATGGTTCCATTCGATTGCATTCAAGTCAGCCTGGCTGTGCCGCCGGTCGCGGCAGAACAGCGTCTGCTCCATCCGGCTCTGGTTCCCCGAAGCGCGGTAGGCGTCGAGGTGACGCGTCGCCTCGGCGCAGGTCGCCAGACCTGAAATCAGCCCGGCAAGCTGCTGGTGGACGGGCGGCAGTCCGCGTGTCTGCGCCTCCCGCATTAGATTGGCGGCGCGTTGGCTGTCTTCGGGACTGCGGGCCGGGCGGTGGAAGACGCAGAGGCCTTGCTCGAAGGTTTTCAGCGTGCCGTCCGGAATGGCCGGCCCCTCGCAGTTTGGAGCGTCGAGAACACGCGATTCGATGCTATAGCCGGCAAGATTGTCGACGAAGAGGTCGCGCGCGGCCGCTCCCGTCGCGCCAAGCGCCATGCCGAGCGCCGCTGTGGCGATGGTCGCTCTCATGGCGCGCTCGCGAAGATGAAATAGAGGGTGAACACAGCGCCGTCGAAGGGGCAGTCGCTCGGCTGCAGCGACAGCCGGTATGAGCCGATCAGCGGCGCGCCGAGATAGGGCAGGATCAGGCTGGTGTCGTTCGACGGTCCGGGTGCGCGGGGGAACTTGCGCGCCTGGTAGCGATCCTGAACCCAATAGCGGATGATCCGGCTGATCTCGTCGCCGCTGTCGGCTTGGTTGAAAAAGGTCTGCAAGGCGACCCGCTCCGGCCCGACCGAAATGTCGGCGCGGACCTCGTTCGACCCCTTGGTCAGCGGCTTGAACACGAAGCCGCTGCCGCGGTGTTGCAAGGCGAAGCGGTTCCACTGCGCGCCAGTGCACTGGTAGTCGGTGCCGACGAAGACATCGATCAGTGTCAGATTCTTGCGGTCGCGGAATTTGTTGGGCGCCCATAGCGCGAAATAGCCGTTCGCTTTCATCAGCCCGTCGGTCGATGCGAAGGGCGAAACCTCGAACTCGACATTCTCGTCGAGCGCCAGCTTGCGGGCGAAACCGGAATTGGCGGGCACTACGATCTGGGCGACATCGATATTGATCTGCCGCTCGTCGAAAAAGCGCTTGGCGACAATGTCGTCGATCATTGCCTGCAGCTGGGTTGCGTTGCGCACATAGACCTCGGGCACAGTCGCGGCGTCGCCGGTGAAGGCCTGCACCACTTCAAAGCGCCGGCGCATCAGGTGCATCAGTCGGTTGGCGGTCTCAAGCACGCGCCGCTTGGTCACCAGATATTCGGGAATGCCCTTCATCAGGTCGGCTACGGTGTCCTGGGTCGCGATGAACAGATTCTTGCCCGTCGCCGGATCGTCGATTTGGGTAACGAGCTTGGTCATGTCTTCTTGCTGCTTTGTCACCTCCGCCTGAATATTGCCCTGGAACTTCAGGATGCTGTCCTGGAGCGCGCGGCTCTTGAGACCGAGATCCTTGGCCTGGTTCAGGCCCGCGACGAGTTCCTCGGTGTTGCCGCGCGACTGCGTGATGCGCTGCTCGACGAAGGCGAGTTCGGCATCGTTCAGTGCCAGCATCTTGTCCCTCTGCCTGTCGCGTAGTTCGTTGATCAGGTTGGTCGAGGCATTTGATTTCTCGGCGAGGCCGGTAACGGTCGTCTGCGCAGCGCGAACGCGCTCGATGCGGCCGTTGGTTGCCGCGACCAGTTCGGCAACACGTGCATTGTCCTCGTTGAGCTGAGCTTCCGACAAGGACAGCTTGTCGAGTTCGAGATTGAGGATCGCGATCTCATTGGTCAGCCGGTCGATCGTGCGCTGCTGGTCGGTGATCTGGAAACTGAGCATGTCGTTTTCGCGCGCCTGAAGATCGAGTCCGGCAAGTATTCGTTCATGGTCGGACGTGAGCCGCGCCACCTGTTCGTCGATGCCGAGATCCTGGCTCTGGCAGTCGACCGCCGCCATCGAGCCCTGCAGTGTCAGCTCCTTGATCTCTTCGGCCCCTTGCGCCAGCCGGCCGGCGAGTTGGAAATGCGTGTCGATCAGCGCCCGGGCCTTGAGCGCCTTGTCGAGGTCGAGTTCCTCATTCGCTTGGCGCAGCTGCGTGATCCGCTGCTGCAGGCCGTTGATCTGGTTGATGTTCTCCTGCGTCACCCGCCCGGTCGCGATGATCGTCGACAAGATCGACTGTGCCGCTTCGAGCGACGCCTTGACGACCTTGGAGGTGTCGATCTTGGTCGCCGCGCCGCTGGCGAGCCCGCAGGCGCAGACGTTGACCTCGGGTATCGCCGCGGAGATCGCGTAGGCGGCCTGGATGGCGGTGAGCGTGATCTGCGCGGCCTGCGTCGTGCCGTTGAACGCAGCGAACCAGGCGATCACTTCGGTCAACTGGCCGTCGACCTGGTCGCGGGCTTCCTCAAGGTCCGCCTTTTTCTTGGCATAGGCGTCACGCTCGGCTTCATAGAGCTTCTTGGCGAAGTCGGTTTCCGTCTGTGTGAACGAGCCGCAACTGACGTTCGCCAGTTCCTGCGGCAGCGAGACGTTCGACGTGATCATCTGCTGGTCGGACATCAGCGGCTCGACGTCGGCGAAATCGGCGTCACCGATGACGCACTTCATCAGGAAAGCCCTGGCCTGGGTCTGTGTGGCCAAGAGCTGAGCCCTGAGGCCCGACTGTCCATCAGGGCCGCACATCTGGGCGACATACTGGTTGCGCGTGAAGGCCGGCGTCACTGTCTGGCACGGCTGTTCGCCCGCAAGCAGCGGGGTGAATGGATGGGCCGGCGCCTCTCCGATCAGGGCGAGCTGGTTCTCGATGCCGCAAAGCTGTTCGCGGTCGACGGCCCGGCGGCGCTGATAGAGATCGGTCTGGCGCAGTTGCAGTTCGGTGATTGCGTCGTTGGCGCGGGCGATCGCACCCTGGTTGTTGGTGATCTGGGTTTGGAGGATCTGCCGCTGGCGAACCGCCTGTTCGAGCTGGTTGGCGTTGCGCTCGGTCTGGCGGGCATATTCGGTGATCTGGCTCTCGAGCGAGGAAATCTGCAGATCGAGGTTCATCTGAGTCATTTCCCAATTCAGCAGCCAGCGCAGTTCGTTGCGCCGCTCGACTTCGGCCTCCTTGGAGAGGACGATGAGATCGAGTTCCTGCCTGTCATTGATCTGACGGCGCTGGTTCTCGAACTCGGCGATCTTGGTGCCGAGCTCGATCTCCAGCGACCTGATCTGCTGGCGATAGCCGAACGTGTCCTTCTCGGCGTCGACCGCGTTGATCTCTTGCTGGACGGTGGTGGCGAAGGTCTGCGCCTCGTGCTCCAGCTTGCCGATTTTGTGGGCGATCAGGTTGACTTCCTGGCTGCGGATCGTCCGCTCCTCATCGATCGCGCGGGTCGCTTGGCCTTCCTTGTTCGCGTACCACCGCTCAACCAGCGCCTCGACATTGCGCTCGACCTCGGTCAGTCGCTGTTCGCTTTCGGCCAGGGCCTGCTGCAGTTCTTCGAACGGGATCGTGGTGAACTGCATGGGGTCGATGTTGAGGAACAGGAAACCCTTGTGCACGCTGTCCATGCGGGCATCGAGGTCGCTGTGCTGCAGCAGCAGGTCGGCGCGCAAGTCGTCGTAGGTGGACTCGCCCGGAATATCCATCTGCGTCTCGACCAGCACCCACATTGCGGCCTCGTAATTGGTGTAGGCCTTGGAGAGGTTGGGTTGGCTGTCGAGGCCGGCGCCTCCGACAGCGCCCAACGTATCGTAGACCAGGAAGTCGAGCGCCTTGACGCGCGCCTCCGAGAGGGTCTGGTACCAGACGTCGCCGGTGTTCATAAGCAACTGGATCTTCAGCGAGGACAGCGCCGTCAACTGCCGCACGAAGCTGCGGTAACTCGCATCCGCTCCCGCCGCGGCTCCCTGGTCGTTGCCTTGTTGCCGCGCGAGAATGCGAAGACCCCTGTCGACGATCTCGATGCCTTGCCGGCCGAATTCCTGCGCCGCCTGCGGCGAAACCGGCGTATCGTTTCGGCTGACACCGCTCGCCGACGACAGGAAGGGCATGTCGGCCGCGAGGAACAGGCGGTAGCGCCCGAGTTGCAGATGGCAGTCGAAATCGCACACGATCGCCAGCCGTCCGGTCGCCTCGTCGCCGCAGGTCGTCAGGAACTGTTCGAGTTCGGTGGCGACTTCACCCATATATTTTACGTCGGCGCGGAAATTAGCGATCTTCAGCAGGGTCGTCAGCTCGCCGGCATGGCTGGCCGCCGCGTCGACGTCGAGCGCCATGCAGTCCTGCGCGCGCGCCATTCCCGCAGCGCCGAAGACGACGCCGGCAACCAGTCCGCAAAGCAGGAAAAACCGTCTCATGGCTGCCCCGTCGTCAGAAGAACCTCGGAAATCTGGCGCACGTGCCGGGCAAGTTCGGCCATCTGCGCCTTGGAAAGCGAAGGATTCTGGAACCGCCCGACCACCGCCCGGGCATGATTGATGCAGTCTTCGTAGGGCCCATTGATCTTCGCAGTCAGCGCGCCGGTGTCCAGCGTGAGGTCGAGCGTCGAATACGCGCCGGCCAGTCCTGCGCAGGAAGAAAGCTCTGACGTGATCGTCGGATCGTCGACGACATGCGCGAGGCCGGACAGAGCCGTCATCACCCCTTCGATTTGTCCGACGATCTGTGCCATCCTTGCCTTACCGTCCTCGAACTCCTTCAGCGAATCCGGCTGGTTGAGGCTGGAGAGATCGACGGCCTGCAGCGTGGCGATCGTCTCGGCTGCTTTCAGCTGGTCCTCCTTGACAAGCACCATGTTGGCCTGAGCGTTGCCGAGTACTCGCTCCAACTCCATCACCTCGGCCGACTTGATCGTCACGTCCATCTCGTTGACCAGCGACTGATATTGGGTCGAAGCGGCGTTCATCAGGTTGAGCGTGTCGTCGACCTTCGTCCTGACCGCCTTGACGATCTGTTCGCGCACCCGCGTCTCGATGAGGCCGGTCGTCTCGGCCCGCCCACGCACTGGCTTGGCCGAACAGACCAGCTTTGCCAGCGCGTCCGAGCCGAGCCGTGCACGCACCGCCCCAACGATCGGGAATAGCGGGCGCCAGGCAGCAGGCAGCGCATCCGCGCTTGCGCCCGACAAAGGTCCAGCATCGATCTCGTTCATACGCGTCAGATGCCGGCATTTCTCCTGCAAGTCGGCCCCGGAAAAGTAAAGCCGCCCGGTGATCAGGTAAGCCTCGATCGCGGCTGCGTATTGTCGCCCGACGAGGGCGGCGAGTTCTTCAGCGTTATCGGTCGAGACCGGGGCGAAGAAGCGGTAGCGGCTGAGATAGATCTCCGCCCAGGCGAGGCGGCGCATCAGCACCGAGGCGTCGTCGGCCGAAAGCGGGATGACCGGAAAGCCGACGCTGCGGCTGCCGCCCGAGGGGGCAGATGCCTCGCCGATCACCTCGCCGGCGAAGGGCAGGCCGAAATTGGGCTGCGTCGCCTCGTGACTCGGTTCGACGGCGACGGGGCCGGGGGCGAGCAAGCTGAACCGGGTCGTTTCGGGCGTCGCGTTCGAGAGCGTGGCGTTCCAGAAGCCGTCAAGTTTTTCCGATGTGTAAGCGCGCTCCAGAATCGATGCGCCGCCGGCTTCGCTGGCCAACACGCAACTGACGATGACGGATAACGCGATGTCTCGGAAGCTTGTCATCGGCAGTACCACACCCTGTCGGCTGCGCCTGCCTGGGCGCAGATGCCGGTCGCAGCGCCGTGCGCCTTCCAGTCCGCCTTAATCTTGGTGAGATCATTGAATGCGCCCTGTGCCGCGTTGTCGGCATGAACCTCGGCATCCAGTCGCCAGAAGGGCTTTGCCGGATCTGTCGGGAGCAGCACCCCGATCATATTGATGTGGAAGGCGGAGACTTTGAGAAAGTCCTCAGCGCTAGCGACGGTCTTGCGATTAAGATTGGCGTATTGCTCAGGCGTTACGTTGCCGAGCGCCCGCTTGAACTCTTCCTCCGAAACTTCGACGGAGCGCAGCATCTGCGTCGTCTTCGCTGCCAACCCGTCGAGGATTGAGGTGTTGGCGACCAGCGTCGCGCCCGCACCGCTCACCGGTCCGAAGATCTCCGCGAAAATGGCGCGGATCGCCTTCAAGTGCGTGTCGGCCGACTTAATCTCGACGCGGCGCAGCGCGATGCCCGTTTCGAGGTCTGACGCCCGACTGACGAAGCCACTCAGCGCGCCTTGCAGCGTTTCGAACGAGGAACGGGCTTCCGGCGGCGGCTGCAGGAACACCGAGCGCGCATAGCGTACGGCCTCACTGCGGGCGATGTCCTCGACGGCGGCGCGTGTGAGTGCCGATTCCGGGCAACCGGTTACGCTGCCGAGGTCGGTCAGCATCTGCGCGGCATGATAGATTTGATCCATCTGTCGCACCGTGCCGAAGGAGCCGCTGGTGGTGAACTCGGTCTCGACGCCGGACAGATAGTCGGTCAGGTATTCGCGCGCGAACTTCACCATCTCGCACTGCACGCCGGCGGCACGTTCGCGAATGTGGCGGCCGTAGAATGAGGCGCCGACGAAGTATTTCTGGTCGGGCGTCGGTTCGAACCGCTCGACGAAGAGCGACTGGATAACGGTATCGTATTCACCGCACGCATAGGTGCGTTCAAGGCATGCGGGGTCGGTCTGCAGGTCGCACTGCGATAGCGCGGGGCCGCAGATTTGCTGGGCTGCAGCGGGGTCAATTCCTTCGCCGTGCACAAGAAACGCCGCGACGATGATCGCTCGATTGAAGATGTACCTCTTCAACATAACGACCAAAGGAAAATGCACAAAAGCCTCCCCCACCGTCGAAACGGCGGCCTCATTGCTCTTTACTGGCAATATGCTAGCAGGCTACTTTTGGTATTTGTTCGCTACAGCGGAAATTGGCCGCCGAAGGCGTGGCCAATTCAAATTCAGCTTCGCTTTAAAATGCACTGCTAAAGTAAGATAGAACGGTTTGTCTGTCGATACACGTGGCTTTTTGCATTCCGTTACGGAAATGCGTGCCTAAGTGTTGATGCAGTTAACGCATCGTAAAGAGTTGTCTTTTCCGCTCTCTTGGCCCCGTCCAAGCATCGTTCGGCGCCCACGGTTCGAATGCGGGAGGTCACGATCTGGCCTTGGGCCCTAACCTCAACCAATCTGCGCGGGCTGCCAGGCAGCTAGTCCAAGCCTGTGGCGGGCGCCCCAAAAACGCACCATACGCCTGCCTTCTTGGACGCTTCAAGCGGACGCACCAGAGTGGTGGGGGCACTGAAGGCAACGACCGCAAAGGACCCTGCCAGGCCCGGCCATTCAGTGCGGGTCCAGTATTCGGTTTCGCTACGTGCGAGCGGCGGCAGCTTGTATTGCGCGAACGCCTCGCGCTGACTTGGCCAGTCTGCCGAATCGAGGCTCGTCAGTTCCGCCATCGTCGGAAGCTCCCAGCCCATGTCGCCGTGCGGCCCGCCTTGCCCGAGCGTGGCGCAGTACCCCATCGCATCGCTCAGCGTTGCGGGTTGATCAAGCCTGTCTAGCCGGGCAACAAGGCAAGTGCGTTGGTCGACGAAAGCTTTGCCGTCATGTTCAGCGAGCAACCAGAAATTTTGATCACTCAGCGGCTGGCGGGCTTGCTTGTGCACGATACCGCAAGGTGCAGCTTGGGATTGTGACGCTGATATGGTTGCAAAAAAGGCAAGCCCTATGCTGAAAGTCGCAAGAGTGGCGATCCGATGCATGCCTTCCTCCTCCTTGGCCGCGCGTTCGACATGGCAATCGGAAGCGTACTTGAACCGGCGAATAATTGAAAGTTCCTGCACTTGCCGGGTTGCCTTGTAAATGATCGAAGCATTGGTCCACCAAGCGAATGCGTGCAGTAATCCTTGAGCCGAACACCGATCGCTTTAACCTTTCATCGAGCAACCGGGAGTATTGGCTTGTGCTCATATGCGCCGAACGATCAATTCTGGTCTGGAAGTAATCCTCGGTCGTTTCTGCGCCGTCGAGCCAGAGAACAAGCTCTAAGAGCCTGACTCGAAACTCGGTTACGCACGACGCGGAGCTGCCATGCGGCGAAGCATGAGGCCGATCGAGGCGATGAAGATCCACGCCTCGGCGCTGGCGATGGTCGCCTCGAAGTCTTTGGCGAGCCGGCGACAACGTCCCAGCCAGGCGAAGGTTCGCTCGAGGACCCATCGTCGTGGCAGCATCTCAAAGCCCTTGGCTGCGTCGGAGCGCTTGATGATTTCGATGGTCCATGTGCCGAGATTGGCCAGAGCCTGCGACAGTTTTTCTCCGGCATAGCCGGCGTCGGCGAACAGATGGCGCAACCAGGGATAAGGCCGTCGAATGGAGGCGATGACGCCGACTGCCCCATCCCTGTCCTGGAAGTCGGCTGCGTGCACCCTCAGCCCGACCAAGTGTCCCTCGCTGTCGGTAATGATATGGCCCTTGCAGTCTTTGACCTTCTTGCCGGCGTCGTTACCGCGCAAACCGGCAACGTCCGTGGTCTTTGCCGATTGGCTGTCGATGACACCGGCGCTCGGGCTCGCCTCGCGACCAGCGCAGGCGTGCCGCAGCCACCAAGTGCAAGTTGATGGTCTCCACAGCCCGTTGTCCCGCCAGGCATAGAACTAGCGTTGAACCGTCGAAACCGGCGGGAACCGGTCGGGCAATGCCCGCCATTGGCAGCCGGTCCAGGCGATGTAGAGAAGCGCGTCCACGACCGCCCGAAGTTCTGTCGTCCGCGGTCGTCCCGTTGTCTTCGTTCCCGACAGGAACGGCTCGATCAACGCCCATTCCCTGTCCGTCAACGCGTTTGCATCTCGCTGCCCCGCGCGGCAATATCGCCGGCGGGCGGTCTCCGTCCAACCCATGTCGTGATCCCGTTCAAGTCTAGACAACTCAAACGAATCACAACGGACGGGGCCACTCAACCGCTTCCACCCCCTCGGCATTCGTCTCCACAGTCGATCTCGGCCAGCAGTGTGCGTTGCCGAATTGGAGGTCTTTCGACCGCGCATGCTGGTTGAATCGAGCCTTGCCGCCGGAGGAAAAGTTTCTTGCCCGTGCCGTAACCAAAGGTTGCAGATGATAATCACTTTGAACAGCCCGGTGGGACGGCATCGCTGTCAAAACCGGACATCGGACCCTTTCCTTAGGCGCAATAACTTTGAAACAAATCCTGCCGGCAAGCGTTCCAGCATAGCGGGCGGGTTGCCGGAGGACCCAATGGCCGACGATGATATCGTCCTTCCCCAAGACCACGACGCTTCGCCACTTCGGGAGGAGGAGTATTATGTCGTCTGCCCGGCGTGCGGCCAGGCGTTCGATATCAGGTGTATGGCAGAGGCGCTTCATCACAACGAGCTGGGCCACGAGCCCTACGACCTCGACTCGTAGTCGGCAATTACCGACGGTCGTCGACGAACGTCAACCCTGATCGAGACCAACACCGAGTTCTCGCTCATCTGGCCGGCGTTGCCGTCCGGTCGGCCTACAACGAATCCCGGTCGCCAGGGCGGAGCTTCGCCGGCACGCTATGTCGTGACAGACACCTTGCGGGCTTTCAGCGACGACTTGATTGCCGTTGCGGGCGTTGTCGGTGCGGTCGTGGCCGCCACTGACCGGCATGGCCGTCAGTGGCCGGGTTCTTAACCCAGGGGGCTTGCTCCACCGCAACATGTCGCCCAGTTGCCTCGCGACGCTCCGAAGCAGGCCTTTGCCGGCATCGCGGCCGGGACAATCATGTGATCTCCATAATGCGCACCAACCGGAGCCTATCGCGATTGAAATTGCTGATCGGCGAACAGGCGCTCGTTGCAGAGAAAGGTTACGATCGATCGCGATGCCCGCGTGCCTTCACGCGAAGGCACATGCTACGCGTCTTGGACGGGCGGGCCGCCTGTTGCCGAGAGCGGACGGCAGGTGAAGCGCGCTTGCGATGGCCCGAATCTGACTTGCTTCACCAGTAACCCGGAAGACGCCAGGGACGCGCTGCGCTGGACGCGTGCCCTAGCCGTCGAGCTCCCATCTATCGGACGGCGCCGCACCCTTGGGCTGTTCAAAGGCGCTTGCATCTTCCCTGCGCCGACGCTGGCAGTGTATCCGGAGCGTCAACCCGCTGAAGTCCGGTTGCGCTTTCTCAGCCGAGTAATCGCCGAATTGTCGACAGTGATCACCCCGCCGCAGTCAATCCGCACAGTGAGTTTGTTCACCCCGCGATGGACGCGGGTGACGTCCCCAACAAGAACCACTCTGTCGCCGGCCCGGACTTTCGGTGGCGGATCAATCGTATAAGGATGGTCATACGAAGGAATGCTCACCCTGGCGCGCCCACTGGGGAGAATCGCGATCACGATACCTGCCAGCGCCACCTCATCGCCGACCTCAAATTCGCGAGGCATGTTAACGTGCAGCATGGTCTTCCTCCCGATGCCTTCCTAATTCACGCTTTGCTAAATTAATGCCCGGCCAACCAGGTTGGTTGCTTGCAATCGACTTCGTACGGTTCCGCACAATTCCAAGCTGGTATGCACTCCCAGTTGGCCTCGGATCGGCCTTGAGCGTCAAAATTCTGCAGAAACGGTTTGACGTTCAGGATGACCTTGGCGCGCCCGCCACACGGTAGCGGAGCGGCGGACTTCATCGCAGTCCGGCGATGGCATAAACGCTGAGCGTGAAGCGGACATGAATCTTTCGCGTTCAGGTACATCGTTCTGGCAAATTCGAGGAACGCCACGCCGGAAGCAGGAATCGTGTGCTGCTCCCAAGCTCCCTCGGAAGGCAAGTTGACCACCCACCCACCGTTAGTCTAGGTCCGGCCGGTGCGTTCCAAACGTCATAGAAGCCGGTCGATGGCTTTACTGCCACGCGGGTTATTGGAGCCGGATCATCGATGCTGGTGTCGTGCGCCTACGCCCACGTCAAGTTCGGTTTCATGCATGGGAGCTTCAAGGCCAGCGACGTCATCATCGAGCAATGTTCAGCCAAGCCATATGTTGTTCGCAATCGTTGCACATGGAAGGCTCCGATCGGGGTAACATCTCAACACTAGGGCAATCGGACAGACGGTGGAAAACGGCCCCAGCTTCAAAAGCTAGAACAATGCCATAAGCCTTGTGCCCTTCTTCGCGCCAGGCTTCGAGCTATTTGGCGAGCTATCCTGAGTTCGGCCAGCGTTGGTTGCCACCAGCCTCGCTGCCGTTCCGGTAATCCGGCAGCACGCCGAGCGGGCCATGTTCTAATCAATTCAGCCAACGTCGCCGGACGCCATCGGCCCCAGACGTGGTCGACGTTCGCCTCGATCAAATGCGGATAGAACGCTGCTATCTGCGAGGCGTCGACGAGTTCACCCGAAATCTCGGTGAAGACCACGATACCGTATTGCTCCGTTGCCACGGCACGGCCAAGCCGGGGTAAATCGTCCGGGGGCAGTGGGTAGCGACGTCGCCTGCGTTCGGCATACCGCAATCTGGCGGCTTTATGTTCCTCGGAGTCTTTGGACGCTTCTCGTCGCCGTTTCCTCTCCTCCGGTTCTGCGCGGCCTGCGGCCCTTTCGATGCTTGGCCAATGGCGCTTCAACTCCTCGTATGAGCGGAAAGGCACCCTCCAGGCCCGCAGTTCGTCGTCCCAGCTCGCCCATGGAACGGCTCGTAGTTCCTCAAGAACCGTCCGCGAATAAGGCGTGCGGATGCGCAGGTCGTCCGCGACTTCCAGATACCGGCTCGACAGGGGATCGAAGGCGAAGGCATCCCGTCCCTTGCTGTCATCATGTGCTGCTCGCAAATCCGCCTCTTGCACAAGCCAGCGCTGGATCCGCCGCTCTGCAGTCTTTCCTGGCACGAACCAGGTTCTGCGCTCGTCACTCCACCTGGCGCGCGGGAATGTCTGTCGAAACCGCTCAACCGCCGCACGATCGTACGGAAAGCGCGCTTCGGCACCAGGAGCCGTCTGCGGTGCAGCAGGGGCGTCGGATTTTTCCATCAGATTGCGAAGCACAGCATGCGCGCAAACAACGCGGTGCAGCTCATTTGGGTCCAAGAACATCAGAACGTATAGTTAGACCTGCAAGAGGAAGCCGATGAGGCGATCGGTGAAGACGCTCCCGCCTTACATATGCCGCTACGGTTGACCAGGATCCGCGTGAGAACTTCACGTTTGTGCTCCGATTGGCACCGGGTCCTGACGCATCGTGCTTTCGGTTGTTCTGTGGTTCCTCGACCGATAGCAGGACGGCGAGCCCGCGTCGCCGGAGGATAAGAACGACGCGGGCCGATCGGAGATATCCGATCTGGCAGCAAAAATATGAGGGAAAGAGTTTGCTGCGTGGGCAGAACTTTTCCTGCGCGCCGGTGTTCCATCGCGTGAGGAAAAAAGCCCGCCGCACAGGTTGATGCGGCGGGTCGATCAAACGCTGTTGCACCGAGCGGGGGGTCGGACATGCCCGGTGCGCGCGGACCACGCGAACTTTAGATGCACCAGCTGCGATGCGTCCACCAACCGACGGTTGGAGTTTCATTCCGAGAACTGTCTCACAGTGCGAAGCGGGCAAGTAGTTTATCGGGAACCCAGCCTTGGCACAGCACGTTGCTCAGTCGCTGGCCTTCGCAAAGGATGCATACAATGGCGAAAGACATATCTCGCGAGGAAGAGCAACGCGGCACCGAAAAAGTTTTCTTCTGGGGCGCTGCAATCGCCCTTGTCCTGTTTGTGTCTTTGGTGACCATCGCCCTCGTCGGAAGGGCCTGATCTGTTTCGACAGTAGGATTGGATCGGCGGGTGCGAGGTCTCGGTGGGTTTAGGGCGAATGCCGGGCTGTTGTACCCTATGAGCCGCTCCCATCCGCCGTTTGTCGTCTCGATCGCCGGTCGAGCCACAATGCACTGAATTCAGAAGATTCATTGCGGGTCACCTGCACCAAAACTGTCCCAATCCATCCGATCGGCTGTCCTTTGCTAGAGACGAAAAGCCACGGGCGGACGCTACAGGCCTAACTTTTCCCGGAGTGCACCAATGCGTTTAGAAGCTTCCGCCTTGCTAAGGCCGTCGGCATAGGCCTCAGGGTCGTCGGCCTGTTCGGCCAGAGTTTTCAGATATGAGGCTTGTGCGGGAGTCATTGGGTCATCTCCGCTGACCCAATCTTCCGGGTCTTTTCCGACATTTGCCGATGCCTCGATTTTTGGGTTGTGCCGGTCGCCCATGGTCAATCTCCCTTGATTGATCAGCACAATGAGAAACGATCATGATTTGTTCCGCCACAGTCACCGACCTGGTCAGTGTGTGGGATCGGTCGGAGTAACGTCGACGCTGGCCGGGACCCGGACAACACGTCGACTGCGGCTGGATGGTGGTTCCCGCGCCGGACTGGCAGCCATATCCTGCTCTGGTCGCCAACGGCGCTGACAGAGCCTCCGGTCTCAACATATCAATTCTTTGCGGGAAGGGAGAGACTCGGCGTCCCTCACTCAACGGTCGCAACCAGCAGGGGTTGCCCTTCGCGAATCGAGACCCCCCGCCCAGCATTAGCGATGGCCTGCCGCTTTAGGTAGTTTGTCTCATCCCATCGGCGGACTTCGATATTGGCGCGGATCATGGAGATGCCTGCTCGCCGATCAGGCGCGCATATTCCGCCTCCGGCTGGCCATATGAGCTGTTTGCCAAGGTGATGAGACCAATTCGATCACGGACGATGACCTCGCCACGATTTGACCTGATCAGACCGCGGCCTTCCAGCATTTGAAGTGCCAGGGTGACGCCCGGCCGTCGTACACCCAACATGACCGACAGGAATTCATGGGTAATCGGCAGCCGGTCGCCTTCTATGCGGTCGTTGCACATGACCAGCCATCTTGCCAGCCGTTCTTCCAGTTTCAAACGCGCATTGGCGAGGGCGGTATAGCTTGCCTGGATCCACGCGTAGTGCACGTACCGCAGCAGAAAAAGCCGCAGCGTCGGGCTGTCGGAAAGCGCCTTTGTGAATGGCTCGGCGTCCATGCTGGCAACCTCGGCATTCGCTTGAATGTAGCAGTCGTGCGGCGATCGATCGCCGCCCATGATCAGCGCCGAGCCGGTCATGCCCTCGAAACCAATGACTATAACTTCGGCGTCGACCTCCGGCCGGAGTTTCGCCACCATCGAGCCGATCCCCGTCTCAAAGAAGTAGACGGCCTCGATAGCGGCGTTTGCGGTTTCGAGCTGCGTCCTCAATGGCAGAAAGCTACTGTGAAGGTGAGGCCTGAGCAATTGAAGGTCGGCCGGAGACATGCGCCGCAGCAGTTCGTTTCTGTATACAGGCTCTGGGCTAGGAATTGGCTGTGGCGCCCGATCGCGGTCTTCTGAGTTTGCGACGCCAATTTTGGAGGTGTTGGGGCTGCTCATGGCTCCCTCCCGAATTGGGGCGGAAGCACGATGCTCGCTCACAGCCGGCGATGCCCTTAATGTTTATCACCGATCAAAGCAGAGTACGCCTTTCAAACCGGCGAGTCCCGAGAATTATCCGTCGGTCGATGCGGCATGTCCACCTCTCCGGGCCTCCGCGCCCCTGTCTCATAGCAGAGGAACAACCGCACTCGCATCCTTTCGGCACCGCCAGAACCCTCCGGCTGAATGTCTCTTCGGTGCCGCAAATGGAGATGTTGCATGGCTCGATCCGTAGAGCACGTTTTCAAAGACCATCTGAGGCTGCGTTCCGCCGGCGATCTCGAGCAGAATCTCAGGCACAGTTATGCCGACGTCGTCCTCTTGGCCGCGAATCCGAATCTGGTGGGCCATGATGCCGCGCGCGTGTCGTCCAAACACCTGCGCGGCCAATTGCCCGAAGGTGAGTTCAAGTACCTCTCAAAACAGGTTCGCGGTCCCACACACTGCTGATCTGGTCTGGCATAATTGGAAAACGCCCCTGCTTTCGAAGCAATCGCCATCGATGGAAAAGGCGGACCGTTAGGGCTCGTGGTTCCCGATCCGCGTATTTTTGCTGCTCACAATTCTGGGTCTCAAAACGAGCTGATCGCGAGCCAGTCAAGCGCGGTCGTGACTTGGCCCAAGCGCAAGTGGTTATCCGGCTGACGACGCAGTATCTCGAGCATCTCACCTACGAAGCAAGCGAGCTTCGGGCCCTCCCCAGGGCTGTTTTCGACGAGGCCCATCATTTATTCGTGCAGCCAGCGTCGCGGCCGTGAATGTCTGAGTTACAAGTTGGCCGGCTGGATTGGCCCTCAACTTCCAATCCATCCAAGACGCGGCCCAGCAGCGCCAGATCGGAAGGACGAAAGACGCCAGCTTGCTCTGCTTTTGGACCAAGTTGGCATGACGCCCCTTGATGCAGGCCCAGCCGACAGAGCCGAAACTAATTGGGTGCTATTACAGGTTCAAGCTGGAGACAGCCGATCATCTTACAATCTCGTGCTCATGCCGGTTCGATATCCGTTTGGCAGAAGTCTGTGCCGATGAAAAGCAGCGGTTCGTCTGCACGCTTTGCCAAAGCATAGGAGAGGCAATCGGCAAAATTCAGCGCCGCCGGGTGGTGGCCCTTGCCGTAGGTCAGCCAACCCTGGGTCGCAAGATCAACCAATTCGGAGTCGACAGGAATGATGTCGGCCTCGATTTTGCGCAGCCAAAGATCGATCTCAGCCAACGCGTGTTCGCCGCGCCTGCTGACCAGCACCATGCGTACCTCGAGCACGCAGGTTGCCGGGATCAGACGGATTGGGTCGGAGACCAGCGCTCGTTCCAGCCTTGCTGCCTCAGGCTCGCTCCGAAGGATCGCTACAACAGCTGAGGTATCGATCACCATCAGTTAGGGATTCCATGCTCGTCATACCCGATGATCTCCTCGTCGCTGCGACTATCCAGTTCAGGCAATCGTGCCACTCTTTCTCGGATGGCGCGCAATTCTGCCAGCAGACGCTCCTGAGCGGTCTCTCCAAAGCCCAAGCGGTGCAAGCGCTCGCTAAGGGCCTGATGAATGGCTGCTGTCTTACTGATACCCTGGCGGCGTGCGAGTTCATCGGCGAGAGCAACGGTGGCTGGATTTTTGATGTTCAGGGACACGAGAAGCTCCAAAAATCTACCTTTCTGGCAATTTCTACCATAGTTCTCTAGGCTCTTCAACATACCTGCTAGCCTCGCCTACCCGCGCCGGATTGACCACGACAATCGCCAGGCCGACGCCTGCCAAGCGGCGACCGCAGTCTCCCGAAGCTGCCTGTCGACTCCAATCCGACGACGGCCGGCGAGGAACTCTACAGGGGCCGCGGTAAAGAGCGTTCCGGCAGCGGTCCATAGAGCGTGAAAGCAGTCCCTTCATCCTGTCAGACGCACCTAACGAGGCGCTGATCCTCCGTCGCGATGCCACCTCTTGAATATAGCCGCCTGTTCTGCTGGAGCGGCGATGGCCAGTCGGGCACCGGGTTGCTGAGCTGTCGCGGTCGCGGCACCGCATTTCGCAAGTCTCTGCAGGTCATGCCACGATCGCCGGTTTTGCTTGTTGCAAGGCCGGCGCTCCTGCCTTTTCTAATGATCCCCGACCGCGGCAAGAACCAGTTCGTGGCGAGAAACGGGGACCCGCATGGCGACCAACTATCATGCCAGTAAGGGAGCGGTATCGCGCGGCGCGCGCATGCTGCGCACCGCCCTCGGCCCGGCGGTCGCAGGCTTCCTTGACGATCCAGCCATTGTCGAGGTGATGCTCAATCCCGACGGTCGCCTGTGGGTTGACCGTCTCAGCGAAGGACTCGCTGCAAGCAATGAAACACTGATCGCGGCAGACGGCGAACGGATCGTCAGGCTGGTCGCGCACCATGTCGGTGCGGAGGTGCATTCGGGCTCGCCGCGCGTTTCGGCTGAACTGCCCGGGACCGGTGAACGGTTCGAGGGCCTTTTGCCGCCTGTCGTCACGGCACCAACTTTCGCCATCCGCAAGCCGGCAGTCGCGGTGTTTACGCTTCAAGACTATGTCGCTGCCGGCATCATGACCGAAGGCCAGGCTGACGTCCTGCAGCTTGCCGTGGAGACACGCAAGAACGTGCTGGTGGCCGGCGGTACATCGACGGGCAAGACCACGCTGGTCAACGCGCTTTTGGCGGAGGTGGCTAAAACCGCCGAGCGCGTCGTGCTGATCGAGGACACACGCGAGTTGCAGTGCGCTGCGCCCAATCTTGTAGCGCTGCGCACAAAGGATGGTGTCGCCTCGCTGTCCGATCTGGTGAAGTCATCATTGCGGCTTCGGCCCGACCGCATCCCGATAGGCGAGGTACGAGGCGCCGAAGCGCTCGATTTGCTGAAGGCCTGGGGCACCGGCCATCCCGGCGGCATCGGCACCATTCACGCCAATTCTGCCATTGGCGCACTGCAGCGACTGGAACAGCTCGTACAGGAGGCCGTCGTCACGGTCCCGCGCGCGCTGATAGCCGAAACCATAGACCTCGTCGCCGTCCTCGCCGGCCGCGGCTCCGCGCGCCGGCTCGTCGAAATCGCCTTTGTCGACGGGCTCGATGCGGCCACCGGTGACTACCGCACCCTGGAAGCAAATCTCGAGACCACAATGACCGTGAATCACCACTCGCCCTTTGGAGCTTCAGAATGACCCCGATCCGCTTCAATTCATCGGCTATCCGCAAACTTGCCGTGGAGCTGTCGTATGCGACGACCGCCGCGATCATGACGATTGCGCCCGCCCATGCTGCCGGTTCCTCCATGCCCTGGGAGGAGCCGCTTCAGCAAATTCTCGAATCGATCGAGGGGCCAGTCGCCAAGATCGTGGCGGTGATCATCATCATCGTCACTGGCTTGTCGCTCGCTTTCGGCGACACATCGGGCGGATTTCGCCGGCTGATTCAGATCGTCTTCGGGCTGTCGATCGCTTTCGCGGCAAGTTCGTTCTTCCTGTCCTTTTTCTCCTTCGGCGGCGGGGCGCTGATCTGATGGAGGAGGAAGTCCGTGGCTTTTTCGCGCCGGTGCATCGCGCGCTTACTGAACCGATCCTGCTCGGCGGCGCGCCGCGCGCGGTCGCTATCGCCAACGGCACGCTGGCAGGCGCGGTCGGGTTGGGTCTTCGTCTGTGGATCGCGGGGCTCGTCATCTGGGCGGTCGGGCATCTCGCCGCCGTCTGGGCGGCAAAGCGCGATGCGCAGTTCGTCGACGTGGTTCGCCGGCACCTGCGCTATCCCTCGCATTTCGGCTATTGAGGTTTTTCGCCGTGATGAACCTCGCGGAATATCGAAACAAGAGCGCCAGCCTCGTCGACTATCTGCCTTGGGCCGCCCTGGTGGCGCCGGGCGTGGTGCTCAACAAGGACGGCAGTTTTCAAAGAACGGCGCGTTTTCGCGGGCCGGACCTGGACTCCGCCACGCCGGCGGAGCTGGTCGGCACGACCGCGCGCCTCAATGGCGCGCTGCGCCGGCTCGGCTCCGGCTGGGCGATCTTTGTCGAAGCGCAGCGCAATCCTGCCAGCGGCTACCCCGACAGCCGCTTCCCGGATTGCGCATCCACACTTCTCGACATCGAGCGGCGCGAACAGTTCGAAGAGTCCGGCGTGCTGTTTGAGAGCAGCTACTTTCTTACTTTCGTGTGGCTGCCTCCGGCCGAGGAAGCGTCGCGAATGGAGAGCTTGCTCTACGAAGGCCGGCAAAAGACCGGCGTCGATCCTTGGGAGCTCCTGAAGAGTTATGTCGATCGCACGCACCGCATGCTCCACCTCATCGAAGGCTTCGTTCCCGAAGCTGACTGGCTCGATGATGGCGAGACGCTGAGTTACCTGCACTCAACAATTTCGACCAAGCGGCATCGCGTTCGCGTGCCGGAAACGCCGATGCATCTCGATGGCTTGCTTGTCGATCAGCCGTTAGCCGGCGGGTTAGAGCCGAGGCTTGGCGATGCGCATCTGCGCACACTCACTATCACCGGGTTTCCGACCATGACCTTCCCGGGGATTCTCGACGACCTTAATCGGCTTGCCTTCCCCTACCGCTGGTCCACGCGGGCGATCATGCTCGACAAGACCGACGCGACGAAGCTGGTGACGAAGATCCGTCGCCAGTGGTTCGCCAAACGCAAATCGATCGCCGCAATTTTGAAGGAGGTGATGACCAACGAGGCGTCAGTCCTCGTTGATACGGACGCCGCCAACAAGGCGGCCGATGCGGACGCGGCCCTGCAGGATCTCGGTTCAGATCAGATCGGCGAAGCCTATGTCACCGCCTCCGTGACGGTCTGGGATGCTGATCCGTCAATTGCCGACGAAAAGCTGCGCCTGATCGAAAAGGTCATTCAGGGCAGGGATTTCACTTGCATCGCCGAAAGCGTCAACGCGGTCGAGGCTTGGCTCGGCAGCATCCCCGGCCACGTCTACGCCAATGTCCGCCAGCCGCCGATCTCGACTCTGAACCTCGCCCACATGATTCCACTTTCGGCAGTCTGGGCTGGACCGACTGAGGACGAGCATTTTGGCGCCCCGCCGCTGTTCTTCGCCAGAACGGAAGGCGCCACACCGTTCCGGTTCAGCCTTCACGTCGGCGATGTCGGCCACACCCTCGTCATCGGCCCGACCGGTGCCGGCAAGTCGGTCCTGTTGGCGATGATCGCGCTGCAGTTCCGACGTTACGAGCACAGCCAGGTTTTTGCCTTCGACTTCGGCGGCTCAATCCGCGCGGCCATGCTCGCCATGCATGGCGATTGGCATGATCTCGGAAGAAATGCCGGAACTGGGCAGGGGGCTGACGATCCGTTGCCCTTGCTTACTTTGGCCGATCTGTCGGACGACGTTCATACCGTTTCGCTACAGCCGCTCGCCCATATTCATCATACGCCAGAGCGAGCCTGGGCGGCCGACTGGATTGTCGACATCCTTCTGCGCGAAGGCGTGTCCATCACGCCGCAGATAAAGGAACATCTGTGGTCGGCGTTGACGTCGCTGGCCTCTGCGCCCGTCCACGAACGGACGCTGACTGGCCTGTCCGTATTGCTGCAATCTTCGCCGCTGAAGCAGGCGCTCCTTCCCTATTGCATCGGTGGCCCTTATGGCGGCCTGCTCGATGCCGAGCACGAGCGGCTGGGCGAGGCTTCGGTCCAGGCGTTCGAAACCGAAGGCCTGATCGGCACAGGTGCAGCGCCCGCCGTGCTCGCCTATCTGTTCCACCGCATCGAGCAGAGGATGGACGGCCGGCCGACACTGCTGCTCATCGACGAGGGCTGGCTCGCGCTCGACGACGGCGGTTTCGCTGACCAGTTGCGCGAATGGCTGAAGACGCTGAGGAAGAAGAACGCCAGCGTGGTCTTCGCCACCCAGTCGCTTTCGGACATCGACGGATCGCCAATCGCACCGGCAATCGTCGAAAGCTGCCCGACGCGGCTGTTCTTGCCGAACGAGCGCGCCGTCGAGCCACAGATCACAGAGATCTACCGACGCTTTGGTCTCAACGATCGCCAGATCGAGATCGTCGCCCGAGCGACACCGAAGCGCGACTATTACTGTCAAAGCCGCCGCGGCAACCGCCTGTTCGAGCTGGGGCTTGGTCCGATCGCGCTGGCGCTCTGCGCCGCATCGTCCAAATCGGACCAGGCCGCGATCGACCGGATAATCGCCGAGGCGGGGCGAGACCATTTCCTCGAGGCCTGGCTTACGAACCGTGGTCTCTCCTGGGCGGCAGACCTCATTCCCAATCTCACTGGCGTGATCGACCAATCCACAAAGGAGCTTCCCTCATGAATTCCGTTCTTGCAGGCCGCCGTATCCGTCGCATGGCGGCAGCCGGCGCAATCGTCGTCGCGACGGCGCTGTCATCGGCACCGGCATCGGCACTGATCGTGTTCGACCCAAAGAACTACGCCGAGAACCTGCTTTCGGCATCGCGTGCGCTGGAGCAGATCAACAACCAGATCAGCTCGCTTCAGAACGAAGCGCAGATGCTGATCAACCAGGCGAAGAATCTCACCTCCCTGCCAACCTCGCTGCTTGGCCAGATCGAGGCCAATTTTTCCGAGATGAAGAGCCTGCTCGGCGAGGCCGACAAGCTGGCCTATAGCGTCCAGGAGATCGAGAGCCAGTTTACCTCCGCTTACGAGAATTTCGGTTCGGAACTCTCCAGCCAGCAGCTTGTCGAGGGCGCGCGTCAACGCTGGCAGACCTCGGTGTCGGCCTTTGAGCATTCGCTGAAGGCGGGCGCTGTCGCGGTCGACAACAGCGCCGCGACACAAGAGCAGACGAGTGCGCTGGTTGGTGCCAGCCAGTCCGCGGTCGGCGTGCTTCAGGCGACGCAGGCCGGCAACCAGCTTCTTGCCGTGCAGGCCAAGCAAGTTGCCGACCTCACCGCGATGCTGGCGGCACAAGGACGAGCCGAAGCCCTTGAGCAGGCGAGGCGGGCGGCCGCACAGGAGCAGGCGCGGGAACAGTTCAGCCGTTTCATGACGGGCAGCAGCTACAGCGCGTCATCCGTAAAAATGTTCCACGACTGAGGCGAAGACCGCATGAATCTCAAGATCGCCGCCCGGATAACAGCCGTTCTTGCCCTTGGCGCCGCCATGACCGCCGCCTCCATGGCGCTGCGCGGCGGCGGCTCGCAGGACGCGTCCTCCCCGCGCTCCGCATATCCGGGCGGTGAGCCGGCAAGTGTCGAGCTTGCCCGATGCCGGGACATCGGCATGGCGGCGATCGATGACGACGCCTGCAGGAAAGCCTGGGCGGAAGGCCGCCGACGCTTCCTGCGGCCATCCCGCCCGATCATGCCAAACGTGGCTCCGTCGATCGAAAAGGACCCGACCCGGCTGCCGCCGCTCCAACAGCCAACGCCGCCTTTCGCGGAAGACCGGCCCTATCCCGAAACGGTGGCGCCATGAACGACACCGGCGTCATCGACCGCTTCCTCGAGACTTTCACTCGCTACATCGATTCCGGCTTTGGTCTGCTCGGTGGGGAAGTTGCGTTTCTCACTTCGACCCTGATTGTGATCGACATCACACTGGCCGGCCTGTTCTGGGCATGGGGTGCTGATGAAGACGTGCTGCACCGACTGGTGAAGAAGACGCTCTATATCGGCTTCTTTGCCTTCATCATCGGCAACTTCAACCGTCTTGCCGGGATCGTCTTCGAGAGCTTTTCCGGGCTCGGCCTGAAGGCTGGAGGCTCGGCACTTTCAGGCTCGGCATTGCTGCAGCCGGGCCGCGTGGCGCAAGTCGGCATCGATGCCGGCAATCCGATCCTCGAGGCCGCCAGCCAGCTGATGGGCTACGTATCGTTCTTCGAGAATTTCGTCCAGATCGTAGTGCTGATGATCGCCTGGGCGATCGTACTGATTGCGTTCTTTCTTCTGGCCGTCCAGATCTTCGTCACGCTGGTCGAATTCAAGCTGACGACGCTTGCCGGGTTTGTGCTGATACCCTTTGCGCTGTTCAACCGGACCGCCTTCCTTGCCGAAAAAGTGCTCGGCAACATCGTTGCCTCCGGCGTGAAGATACTGGTCCTTGCCGTCATCGTCGGCATCGGCTCGGGCCTGTTCGGCGAGTTCACCCAAGGCTTCGGCGCCGAACAGCCCACAATCACGGATGCGCTGTCGCTTGTCCTGGGCGCTCTGTCGCTGATGGGACTGTCGATCTTCGGTCCCGGCATTGCGACGGGGCTGGTCTCCGGTGCCCCGCAACTGGGCGCAGGTGCCGCTGTTGGCACGAGCCTCGTCGCTGGTGGCCTTGGCGTGGCTGGCGCTATGGGTGCTCGCGCCGGATTGAGCGGCGCGGCAGGCGCACTCAATGGCAGTGCGCGTATGTCGGCAGCAGCCGCACGCCGCGGCGCGCATCTGGCCGGCAGCACTTCGGCCGCCTGGGAACTTGGCGCAGCGACATCTGGAAGAGGTGGTGCAGGCTCGGTCGCCGCCGGCGTGGCGGGTGTCGCCAGGGCCGGTGCCAGCGCTGCCGTTCGACCGGTGAAGCAGGCCATGTCGCGCGCGGCGTCGGCGCTGTCCGACAGCTATGAGGCCGGCCGCTTTGCAGCTTGGAGTGCGACGAGTGGAGAGCGATCGTCGGGAACGGCTTCCTCGGGTGACTGGTCGACCTCCGAAACCAGTTCCGACGCCCCGCCCGCATGGGCAAAACGAATGAAGCGTAGCCAGGTCATGAGCCATGGCGCCAGCGTCGCCGCGCATTCAGTTCACTCGAGTGAAGATGGGGGCGGCTCGATGAATGTTTCCCTCGATCAGGACGACCGCCGATGACCCCCCTTAGACGCCCTTTCGTTCGCTACGCAAAAACGCCCCACCCCGAGACGCCATATCAGCGTGCAGCCCAGATTTGGGACGAGCGCATCGGCTCGGCTCGCGTCCAGGCGAGAAACTGGCGGCTGATGGCCTTCGGCTCTCTCGTCCTGGCCGGCGGTTTTGCATCCGCATTGGTGTGGCAGTCAACGCGCGGCTCAGTGGTTCCCTGGGTGGTGGAGGTCGACAAGTTCGGTGAAGCGCAGGTTGTCGCGCCGGCCGTTGCCGACTATCGGCCGACCGATCCGCAGGTCGCCTGGCATCTGGCCCGCTTCATCGAACAGGTCAGAAGCATTCCGGCCGACCCGGTCATCGTCCGCCAAAACTGGCTGCGAGCCTACGACTACACCACAGACCGCGGCGCCATTTCCCTCAATGATTACGCCCGGTTGAACGACCCTTTTGCCAAATTGGGCAAACTCCAGATCGCCATCGAGGTTTCCAGCGTCATCCGTGCTACCCCCGATTCGTTTCGCGTCGCCTGGGTCGAGCGCCGTTATGAGAATGGCAACCTGGCCGGCACCGAGCGTTGGACCGCAATCCTCACAATCGTGATTCAGCAACCCCGCGACGCTGACCGGCTCAAAGCCAATCCGCTTGGCGTCAATGTCAACGCCATCAGCTGGTCGAAGGAGTTTTCATGATGCGTGCAGCACCAACAAGAACGTCGGCGAAACCGGTCACGCACAATGCGCCCGAGGCACGTAGGCTTGCCCTGGCACTGCTGTCGGCAACGGCGCTCGCCGGCTGTGCATCGAAGAAATACATTCCGCCGGAAATCGCCTACGACGATGCGGTGCCTGCGGTGCGCAGGGTCGAGCCGCCTGGTCCGGTCAAAGTGGTGGAAGTGCCGAAACCGCTTCCGCTGCCTGGTCAGTTGAAACCAGTCGACGCTACGAAGGTGGAGCCGGAGCCGCCCGATCCGAAGCAGCGTATCAGCCAGGCGAACGAGGCAGCGAGGATGCAGCCGGTTCGCGACGGGTTCGTCAATGCCATCCAGCTCTATCCGTGGAGTGAGGGCGCGCTCTACCAGATTTATGCCGCGCCCGGCCAGGTCACCGACATCGCCTTGCAGCCGGGCGAGCAGCTTGTCGGCTCCGGGCCTGTGGCCGCCGGCGACACGGTGCGCTGGATCATCGGCGATACGCAAAGTGGGGCAGGGGAGCGCCAGCAGGTCCATATTCTTGTGAAGCCGACACGGCCGGATCTGCAGACCAATCTCGTCATCAACAGCGACCGCCGCACCTATCATCTCGAGCTGCGCTCGACCGAAAAGACCTACATGGCTTCGGTCTCCTGGCAGTACCCGCAGGACCAGCTGATTGCGCTGCGGCGCCAGAACGCGCAGGCTTCCGCCGCACAGCCGGTCGCGTCCGGCGTCGACATCCAGAAACTGAATTTTCGCTATCGCATCGAGGGCGACATGGCGCCCTGGCGGCCGCTTCGCGCCTTCGATGACGGTGCAAAAGTCTACATCGAGTTCCCGTCGGGCATATGGCAAGGTGAAATGCCGCCGCTATTTGTCATCGGCCCGTCGGGCGGCTCGGAGCTGGTCAACTACCGTGCTCGCCAGAACTACTACGTCGTTGATCGGCTGTTTGCCGCCGCTGAATTGAGGCTCGGCGACAAAACAAGCGAAAAGCGCGTCCGCATCGTGCGCACGGACGGCAAACGAACCTCGCCCAGCACGAGGCTGTTCCGATGAGCGACCCTGCAAATGCACCCAACCAGGACATTCGAGCGGAACTGCGCCTTCGGCCCGAACCGGCCAGGGTCACGCGACTGTCGCGCAAGGTGCTGATAGGCGTCGGTGGAGTTGCCAGCGCTGCGATCCTCGGCACGTTGATTTGGGCGCTCGACACCAGACAGCGCGGAACCGAACAGCCGCCTGAGCTCTTCACCACCGAAAACCGCTCAACGGCCGACGGGCTACAGAAGCTGCCGAAGGACTATGCAGGTGTTCCGCAACTCGGCCCCGCGCTGCCTGGCGATTTGGGCCGGCCGATCTTGCGCGCGCAGGAGCGCGGCCAGCCGATTGGGGCGTCCAACGTCAGTGGACCGCGCGCCGATCCGGAGGAGCAGCGCCGACTGGCCGAGATCGAGGCCGCACGCGTGGCGAAGCTCTTCACCGATACGAACACGAGACCTGGTCCCACACGAAAGGATCCTGGCGGCAGAGTCATAGAACCGGACACCCAATCTGGTCTGATTCCGCCGCTAGGGCCGCCACCGATCGATCCTGGCGCCGAGCAAAACGTGCAGGATCGCAAGCTGGCCTTCGTCAATGCCGAGCCAGACCGTCGCACAGTCAGCCCCGATCGGCTCGCCGCGAAGGCCTCGCCCTATGTGGTGCAAGCCGGCAGCGTCATTCCAGCTGCCCTTATCACCGGCATCCGCTCCGACCTGCCCGGCGAGATCACCGCTCAGGTCACGGAAAATGTCTATGACAGCCCGACAGGATCCCATCTCCTGATCCCGCAGGGTGCGAGGCTGATCGGCCAGTACGACAGCCACGTCGCCTTCGGCCAGTCGCGCGTGCTGCTGGTCTGGAACCGGCTGATCATGCCTGACGGCACCTCGATCGTCCTGGAGCGCCAGCAGGGCGCAGACGCTGAAGGATTTTCCGGGCTGGAGGACGAGGTCGACCGTCATTGGGGCCAGATGTTCCGGGCCGCAGCACTCTCAACATTACTGGGCATTGGGACATCGCTTGGGTCCAGCGACGACGAAAGCGAAATCGCCAAGGCCATCCGCGAAAGCACGCAGGATTCGGCCTCCGATATTGGCCAGCAGCTCGTGCGCAATCAGCTCAATGTCCAGCCTACGCTCACCGTGCGGCCCGGTTTCCCGGTTCGCGTGATTGTCAATCGCGACCTTCTTCTTGTGCCTTACGGCACGTCAAAGGATTCATCATGACCAAGCTGAAACTTTCCGCCATTCCCGATGACCGTCCGGTCAAGATCACCGTCGAACTGCCTGCCGCCGTTCATCGCGACGTCGTTGCCTATGTTGATTATCTGAACAGTCAACATGTCCTTGTCTCACAAGCAGGAGGTGAACAATGCCTGATCTGAGGCTCGGTCGGCTGCCGAAGGTTGGTGTCGTCCGCATGACGATCATCCTGCCGGAGCCCCTCAAGGAGGAACTCGACCAGTATGCGGCCGAGCACAGCCGGCTCTATGAACCCGTGGACACCGCTGCCCTGATTCCGCACATGCTGGAAGCGTTCGTCGGTTCGGATCGCGGCTGGCGCAGCCGTAAGGCGAAGGCCGGCCGTGCCCGTCAACGAGCGGCGTCTCCAGCCAGCAGCACGACGCGAAGCGGCGCTGAAGGTGATGGCTCTGCCTGAAGCTGTCCTGGTGGCTTTACCCTGAGCGAAATGCCGGTTCCGACCTAAGCGGAAGCTCGCTTGCTCCGGACCAATTCACGGCCATCACCCGAAGCCGTCATCCAGTTGGTCGAGGCTGTGGGTTGGCAATGGGGTGGCAATGGGGTGTAAGGGACGTTCGGCGGAGATGGGTTACACGCCAGGGACGCTTCGGAACAGATGGCGAATTTCGTTCCCTCCTTCCCTGAGCTTCGAAGTTTGTCGCTGCCTCCCCGGCTTTTATCGTGCTATGCTGCTAGTGGCCTTCCTGGAAGGGAAACGGAAATGTCCGGCATGTCAACGTTGACGCGGACTTTCATTGCCGCTGTTCTTGTCGGCTGCGCGCTCGTCGTGTCGTCTGCCATCGGAGCGGGAGTTACCGAGGATGTCGCGACGGGAACGCGACTCGCGGAATTGCTCCGTGCGGGGCGACGTATCATCTCGAACTACCAGACGCTCATCAATGATCCTGCTCTTGGCGACAAGCACCTCGACGGTGAGCGCATTACGAGAGAGGCCATCGCCGAATACTCAAAACACACCGGCAACGACCCGCTTTCCGGCGAATTGACCGAGCGCGACCGGCGTCTGCTTGAGGTCCAGATTGAGGCGATGCGAGAGGTGGTGGACGAACAGCAAGATAACATCAACCGCGCGGGAATCGCATTCAAGGGCTTCGTGCCGGCCGTGTTTGCGCGTCTGATGAATGACAAGTTCAGCGCCAAGGCCGGCAACGAAGCTCGGGTGCGCGTGACTGCGCCAGAGCAACTCGTGCGCAACCGCAAATCGCTTCCGGACGCCTGGGAAGCACAGATCATCGAAAAGGTCTTGGTGGATCCGCAGAGAGCGAAGGGAGCCTACACGGACGTCACAGAGGCGGATGGACGCCCGGCATTTCGAATGCTGCTGCCCGAATACTATACCGGCTCGTGTCTTTCCTGTCACGGCGAGCCGAAGGGCGAGATCGACGTGACAGGATATCCTAAGGAGGGCGGCAAAGCGGGCGATCTGGGAGGCGCGATCAGCATCGTCTTGTTCAAATGAGCGCTTTGGAACAATCACCGCACCAAGTGGAGGCCGTATCGGCGCCGGCGAGGCCACTTGCGCGTAGCTTCGCCAATCTACCGATTTCGGCCCGCATAGCTGCGCTGACAGCGGCCGGCCTTATCAGCCTCATCGTATCGTCCATCTTTCTCACGCAGGCACTTTATCGCAGTGCAGATCGAACCGCGGAGACCAAGGCATTCTTCGATGTCGCATCCACTGCGGCTGCGGCCCACGTAACATTCGGCGAATTGCGCTACTGGCTGACTGATTTGTCGGTTAGCTTGTTGATGAATTCCCAGCGCAATGCCGAGCAGGCGCGCGACCGACTGCTGACACATCTGGACCGCCTTTCGAAATCATCACCGGATGCGGTCAGGGAAATCCGCGTTGAGATCGATTCCTATGTCAAAACGGCGTTACGAGCGGCAGACAGCTATACTCAAGACAACCGCATCATCGGCAACACTCTCCTCGCCGAGGCGCGCACCCACAGCGCAAATGTGGATGCCGCGCTAAACAAACTCGTCGAACGAGCGAGCGCCGAGGCAGAAGCCGCTCGCAACGAGGTCGTAACGGAAACCCAGAAAACGGCGACGACCGCTGCCGTGCTGGTGGCCATCGTGGTGATGATCGGGTCGCTTCTCACCATCCTTGTTCTTCGCTCGATCGTCGGCCCGTTGCGGCGCTTGAACCGGGTGATCGGAAATCTGACGGAAGGACGCTATGACGTCGAAATACAGGCAGAGGGAGGCGACGAGCTCGGCGCGATGGCGCGGACGCTTCGGCTTTTCCGGGCGAGCGCAATTGAAAAGCAAAGACTGGAAGATGAGGCGGAGCGGCAAAGACGGACGATCGCAGCGGCACTCGAGGCGATTTCTGACGGATTTGTCCTGTTCGATTCGGAGGACAAGGTCCTTCTTGCCAACAGCAAATACTGCGAAATCTTTCCCGGCAATGAGCGAGCTACTCTTCCTGGGCAAAGCCTTCAGGATATTCTGAAAGGACGCTTGGCGAGCGGGCACGTCGACCTTGAGGGCGCGTCGCCGGAGGAATGGATTGCGGAGAGGCTGCGCATCCAGAAGGATCCGGCAGGCTTCGTCCACGAGGGTCGCTTCGGAGAACGCTGGGTCCGCGTCAGCAAACGAAAGACCCCTGACGGCGGGACCGTCGCCGTTTACACCGACATCACGGAACTGAAGCAGAGAGAGGTCGAACTCGAGCGGGCCAAGAGCCATGCTGAAGCGGCAAATGAGGCCAAGAGCAGCTTCCTCGCGTCCATGAGCCACGAGCTACGCACTCCATTGAACGCGATCATTGGCTACAGCGAGATGCTGATCGAAGAGGCGAGTGACGAGCAAATGAACGAGTTCGTCCCAGATGTGGAAAAGATCGCAGGGGCCGGTCGCCATCTCCTCGCGCTCATCAACGACATCCTCGATCTGTCGAAGATCGAGGCAAATAAGATGGAAAATTTCCTCGAGACTTTCGACGTCGCCGACTTGTTGCGCGATGTCCAGGCCACAGTCGCGCCACTGATGGCGAAAAACAGAAACAGTTTCGTGCTGGACCTCGCGGGCGACCTTGGGAAAATGCATTCGGACCAGACGAAGTTGCGTCATAACCTCTTCAATCTACTCAGTAACGCGGCCAAGTTCACCGAAGTGGGCCGTGTAACGCTGGCGGTTCGACGCAACAGGAGATCGGATCGCGACTGGCTAATATTCATAGTGTCGGACACCGGGATCGGGATGACGCCAGAGCAGCAAGAACGGCTCTTTGACCCTTTTACGCAAGCAGACGCGTCCACCACTCGCAACTATGGCGGAACGGGATTGGGCCTTAGCATAACCCGGAGTTTCTGCCGAATGATCGGAGGCGTTGTAACGGTCAAGAGCGAGCTCGGAAAAGGCTCGACCTTCACAATGGAGATTCCAGCCGAGTGCAACGAGGAACCTAGCGAGCAGCGATCCGCCGAACCGCTGTCGTCGCGGCCGTCGGACAAGGCGGTTCTGATCATCGATGACGAACCTGCCGCCCGAACCCTCATCGCCAGGGCCTTGGCAGAGGCGGGACTGGTGTCGATCGAAGCAGCAAGCGGCGAGGAAGGAATAGCCGCTGCGCGAGCGCATCGCCCCGTCGCAATCGTTCTCGACATTATCATGCCGCATCAGGACGGCTGGTCAGTGCTGCGCTCGCTGAAAAGCGACAAGGAGCTCTGCGAGATTCCAGTAATCCTTGCGACGATACTCGCAGATCGCGAACTCGGCCTCTCACTCGGTGCGGTCGAATACCTGACGAAGCCGATCGACACGCGGAGGCTTGTTCGAACGATAGAGGCTTGCGGCAGTGGCAACCGCGATGTGCTTGTTATTGATGACGATCAAGCCTCGCGCGATTTCCTTCGGCGTATTCTGGTCAAGAAGGATTGGCGGGTTCACGAGGCAAGCGATGGCCTGCGCGGCCTCAAGCTGATGAAGCGGTTGTTGCCGCGTCTGGTCCTGCTTGATCTGCTGATGCCCGAAATGGACGGATTCGAGACCTTGAACGAGATGCAGCAGGTGCCCGAGCTGCAGAACATTCCGGTCGTCGTCCTGACTTCCAAGGATTTGTCGGCCGATGAGCTCAAATGGCTTCGCGACAGGGCGGTCGCGGTTGTGACCAAGGGCGCAAACAGTCGGTCTCAGTTGGTCGAGGCCCTCGAGCGCCAGATATTCCCGCTTGGATCGACAGGTGCCAGCATTGCCGATCGCGGAACCGCCCCCCATGGCTGAAGGAAGCCGAGGATGACGAGGATCCTTCTCGTAGAAGACAACGAATTGAACCGGGACATGCTCTCGCGGCGGTTGTCGCGGCGTGGGTTCGAAGTCCTAATTGCGGAAAACGGACAGTCGGGCGTGGAACTCACCCTTTCGGAAAGGCCGGATCTCATCCTCATGGATATGAGCTTGCCGGTCATGGACGGGTGGGAGGCGACCAGGCGGATCAAGGCTGATCCGGCCACCTCCGGGATCCCGATCATTGCGCTTTCTGCGCACGCGATGGCCAGCGATCGCGAAATGGCGCTCGAGGCCGGCTGCGATGACTACGATAGCAAGCCGGTGGACCTGTCGCGACTTGTCCAGAAAATTGAACAATTGCTCGCCGGGAATCGATGAGGCCCAGGCCGATGGTTTGAAAACATGACTGCCAAAAACAAGTTCCAACGCCATGCGATCGCCGTCCATCTGGCACAGCAGCTCGCCGGACCGGCGCGGGCAATCTCAGGATTTCAGCAGTTGCTGACCGAACAGGTGCAGGACCTCGGTCTGATCCACATGACACCGGATCTGGAGAAGGTCAGCGCCGCTGCTTGCGAATTGAATGGCCTGATCGACAGCTTGATCCATGGAAAAGCCGACAATCAGAACCGGGCAGGGGTCGAGATCGAGGCGAAACTGCGCCACGACTTGCGAACGCCGCTCAACGCGATCATCGGCTATTCCGAAATGATTCGTGAAGAAGCCGAAGAATTGCACGAATACGCGCTGGAAGAGGATGTCACGGTGATGCTCGCCGCGGCGGCCGAGTTGTTGGCGCATGTCGATGCAATCGCCGGCCTCTCGCGCGCACCCGACAGCGAGGAACCGCGGACCACGGATCAGGCTGAGATCGATGCGGCAGGACTCGAACGGGCACTGATCAAGACGGAGCACCCCGTAAGCTCCGGCTGTGGCCGCATACTTGTCGTCGACGACATCAGCAGTAACCGCGGTCTCCTCTCCCGCCGCTTGCAACGTGACGGTCATCAGGTAGTCACTGCCGAGTCCGGTCTGTCAGCGCTGGCTCACCTTGCGGAACACGAGTTCGACCTGGTTCTGCTGGACCTCCTGATGCCGGACATGAACGGCATCGAGGTGCTCTCACGATTGAAAGCGGAGCGCCGATGGCGGCATATCCCTGTCATCATGATATCGGGGTTGGACGAAGTGGATGCAGTGGTCCGCTGCATCGAGGCGGGGGCCGACGACTACTTGCCTAAACCTTTCAATCCAGTCCTGCTGCGCGCCCGGATCAACTCGAGTTTGGAGAAGAAGCGTTGGCTTGACCGCGAGCACCAGTATCTTCAGCAGATCGAGGTGGAGAAGGGGCGGGCTGACTCGCTTCTTCATGCGATCCTGCCCGGTCAGATCGTGGCACGGCTGCATCGGGGCGAAGAGTTCATTGCCGACCGGTTCGATGAAGTGACCATTCTTTTTGCCGATATTGTCGGTTTCTCGAGCATAGCGGCAAGGTTGCCGCCGTCGGACCTGATCAAGCGCCTCGACAGGCTATTCGGCACGTTCGACGTCTTGGCGGAGAAGCATTCCGTCGAGAAAATCAAGACCATCGGAGACGCCTATATGGCTGCGAGCGGTGTTCCCGAACCGGCAGCTGACCATGCCGACAGGATCGTGGCACTCGGGAAATCCATGCTGGACGCGTTGAAGCCCTTAGCTTGGGGTAACGATAGTTTTCGGATCCGCATTGGCGTGCACACGGGACCGGTGATCGCGGGCCTGATCGGCCGGCATCGGTTCGTCTACGACCTCTGGGGCGAGACCGTGAATATTGCAAGCCGGCTCGAGTCCCAGGGCGTGGCCGACCGCATGCAAATCTCGGAGGCAACCAAGCAGGCCCTGCGCACCTCCTGGAAGCTCGAACCGCGCTGTAATCTAGAACTGGCAGGTGTCGGCAGGATCGAAACCTATCTCGTTCAACACTGATCGGAACAATGTCTGACTGCCCTTAGGGAAATTTCGTGAAGCGATGCTCTGGGTCGCAGGGATCGGCGGTGTGTGCTCGGACCGCCGGCGCTCCGCAGCGTGGCATCAAAAGCGGCCCCTGGCCAGTGCAAACACTAGGGTTAGCCCTGTGACGAGGGCTACATCGCCACACCTGCTACCCGAGATGAGATAGTGGGTTTGAGGAGCGCTACCGCCTTTCGGCTTCGGCTATTCCAACACGGCATGCGTTGACGGAAGGGAGAGTGTGAGTTTGAAGACGCAGACTTCTCAGTGGCACTCCGTCTGGCTTCAACCTGAAAATGAATCGATCAACGCTCAGCAGTGAGATTCGCGGCAAGTGGTCTCAAGACAGTCAACTGTCAGCGGCAAGCTGGGTCTCGAGATCGCCTTCTGAATTCGATATCAGGCGAGAGAACACTCGTTAGTCCGAATTGGCGGGCGCGGAGGAATACTGGTTTTTGCCTGTTGCCCTTGCTCGGCCCCGCCAATGCGATCCGTCGGGAAGTTTAGCCGATAATTCGCCTTGAGTCAGTGCGGCGATAAGTAGAGAGCAATCGAGTTCCTCAAGGAACGGAACCTTCAGGTCACTCTGAGCTGCCATCCGAAGCGATCTCAATCTTGCTGTCTTTTCGCTACGTTCGGCATGCTCAGCCTCGGCAATGACTTTCGCGGAGCGGATAAGCTTTCTATTTTCCAGCCAACACATGTGTTCGATCCTGCGAAATTTCTTCTTGGACCTTGCCGCAGCTTTTCCGCGCGGATTTGCGCGGCGATCAGCCCAGTTCGGATCCAATCCCGTTTTTCTGCTCGCCAAGCCTTCTCTGGCGCCAATACGTCGTCTTGCCCTCTCTCTTCGAGATTGTCGCCCTTCATTGTAATGAATCCGGTTGATTGGTGATGGTGCCGCTCCCGCCAAACGGCGCGGGCCGTCGGCTGGCAATAGCGGTCGGGCCTAATCGAAGTCTCGCAGACAGTTCCTATTCGCGCTAAATGACACGAAGGATCTTCAGCCCGGATTGAGCCTCGCTCACCGGAGGCCGCAGTTCTAGCTGTTGACGAACGCCATCAGCAATTCCGGTTCGGGTACGGGCGCCCGTACTACATTCAATTGACCTCGGTACCGGCGTTCGCCAGCCCCGATTACAAAGCCGCTGGCGATCGGTACTTCGCCGTTGGCGTCGAGTTGGGCAAAAATGTCGGCGACAGGGAGATCCAGCGCCAGCTTGAGATCTAGTCGTGCATCATTGTTTGGTCCGATCGGCAACTGACGCTTGACGAATTGCTGGAACGAAGCATTGAAAGTCAGGATCTTCTTCGATGACGCCAAGGCAAAAGCGGGCGAGGGGCAGGCAAGCAATATGGCATTGATCGTCCTGATCGATGCAAGCTTCCGCAGGGCCATGTTTTCATCCGCCAGCCCGTGTATGCAAGCCACCCGAATCGCCGATGTCAGGTTACCAGTCTTGGTCGGGCTGTCGGCGATCTCCTCGATCAGCATGCCGATTGTGCATTTCCTACTTTCAGCCATCTGCTTCAGAGATATCCAGAAAGCCTTTTCCAGACGAATGCCGCGGCGTATGCCGCCACGCGCGACGACCCGGAATTCCAGCCCGAAATCCTCTTTTGTGATCGTTAGAAGCAGCCGATCACGATTGATGGGAGGAGAGGTGGCGCTAGCGCTCACTCATGGTCTCCTGACGCGCCTTGTTGATCGGCTTTAAAAGGTAACTCAGAATCGCCTTGCGTCTTGATGTCTACTGAGCACATTATGCCCGGGATGGTTGAATAAGTCTCGCCATCCCTCGCGAGCGTGTCCGCCGCGACACGAACCTGGTAAAAGGCTCCCCCGTTTTTCTGATCGACCAAACTGTCGGCGATCATGCTAGAGACCTTGCCTTCGATGCCGCCGGAGATCGAGAGGTCGTAAGCGGTGACCTTTGTCAGCGCCTCGCGGTGGTCGGGACGAATAGACGACATCGCGTAGCGAGACCCACACTTCGATCAGCAAGGTTTCGTGGGTTGGCACGATGTCAGCCACGAGCACCAGGCTGGACGAAGGCACCGTCGTCCACCCGACAAAAACGACGAAAAGCGCTCCCAGAACGAATATGGACGCCGACGCGCAAAGCGGCGGACGATCTTCTCTGGCAAGCATTCTCCACGCCCCCTTACCCCGCTTCTAATCGATCTTGCGGTAATAGACCTTGCCGTCAGGCTGCTCTATGCGCCGGTAGGAGGAGCTTGGGGCAGGGGGCACCGCTGCTGCGATCTTCCTTTTGGGCGGGCGTGGTGCTTCGACGATACTGCGTTCGGTCGCTTCTTCACCATCGAGATCGCTGACCGGCTCCGCCGTGGCGCTGGTCGTCTCAACAAAAGGCTCCGCCACGGTAGAAACGTCGTCGTTGACCAGCGGCAAGTTCTGTTCTATCCGAGCAATGCTGCCGTTGATCTGGCTGAAGCTACCCTGCAGTTGATTGTCCAGTTTTTCGAACCGGCTTTGAAAGCCGTTATTGACCATGTCGAGCCGGGCCGCAATCCGTTGCTCGAACGATCCGAGCTGTTCCAGCCTCCCTTCGACAGAGCGCAGGTCGTTGATGCCGCGGAAGAGATAGACCGCGGCTATTAAATTTGCGGCTGTGATCAGCAAGGTGCCTGCAGCAACAACCCCGATCATCCTGGCATTGCTCGGTTTCCCAGCGACAACTTGCTCTATAGCTTGGGTCGCCGGCCCAATGTCGATCGCCGGCATGTCCGGGTCGCTAATCATCGTCATTGGACCACCACCTTTGCACCGACCGAGACGCGCCTGAAAAGATCGATCACATCGGTGTTGGTAAGACGAAAGCATCCCGATGTGCCGTCGAAGCCAACGCCTGAAGGGTCGTTGGTGCCGTGTATGCGATAAAGCGTGTCGTGCCCGTCTCGGGATAAGTAGAGCGCCCGTGCGCCGAGCGGATTGTAGGGACCGGCCGGCACCATCTCCGGCAGCTCCGGCTGGCGTGCGCGCATTTCTCTCGGTGGGCGCCATTCCGGCCATTCGGTCTTCGCCCCCACTTCCACGGTGCCGGTCCAGCCAAATCCGTCACGCCCGACGCTGATTTGATAGCGCAGCGCCTCACCCTCTCGGGTCACAAGATAGAGCGCCTTCTCCTGCTTGCGGATAATGATCGTGCCCGGCTGTTCCGCGGTTTGGAAAAAAACGAACTTGCGCAGGCTGGGGCCCATGGCTGGCAGCGGCGGCTGGTCCGATAGCCCGGATCGGGCATGGGCGCAGTCCCAGGACGATGCCGCCAATGCCAGGCCCATGATGCAGGCGCCCGCAAGCGTTGGAACGAAGCGATATCTACCGGGCAGTGTCATCGAGCCGCTCTTTGAACATCCGCTTCAGATCCTTGTTGAAGCGTGCCCGCCCGTCCACTTCGGAAGGCATGATGGCTCGGTTCAGCGCATCGGTCAGCAGCGCATTGTCCAAGGCAACCGATTTGATGTGCGGTACCTTGAATATCTTTTCGAGTTCGCCGCGCGAAAAGTGATTGCCGAACCATTTGCTCTTGTGCTTGTTGGCGACCAGCGTGATGTTCACCGAATTGCCGCGCAAATCGCGGATCTTCTTGTAGAGCCGCTTGCCCTGTCGCAGCGAGGCGACGTTGAGCTCGAACACGATGAAGATCGCGTCGCTCGTGGAAAGCACAGGATTCTGCCAGGGAGTTTCGATGTTGGGCAGGTCGATGACGATGTCATCGAAGCGATAGGCGACGAGGTCCAGCAGCCGGAACACGAAATCCGCGCCCTGCGGCTCGAATGGCAGTTGCGGCCTTTCGAAGGCGTACAGCGTCAGGCCGGACGGGCGCGAGAGCTTGATGACATCCATCAGTTCGACATCGAGCCGTTCCGGCTGGCCGATGATGCCGGCAAGGTCGAACTGGTTGAACAGGTTGAGATAGGCGCCACAATTGGCGCTTTGGAAATCGAGGTCGACGAGGCAGGTCGAAGCTGCACGTTCGGTGGATTTCGAGGCCAGGAACTCCGCCGCTGACAAAGCGAGCGTCGTAGCGCCGGCGCCGCCGCTAGCGCCGATAAAGGTGATGATGCGGCTCTTGGTGCCCTGGTTGCCGGTGTCGTGGAAGGTGACCGCGTTCAGAAGCTCCTTGGCATCAAGTGGTTTGTGCAGCCAGTCCGAGGCGTTCATTCGCACCAGGATGCGCGTCTGTTCAGAGGTCAGTTCGTCGGAAACCGCAATCAGCGGCACGGCCGCCCACAGGGCGCGCGCCTCCACAATGCCAGGCTTGCCAAGCAGTTCGCCAATGGCAAGGTCGAGGATTACGATGCCCGGCCGCGTGTCGGGGGTCGGGCCTTTGAGAAAATCATCCGTTTCGGAAATCCGGACGTCATAAATCGCCAGCGCATCGAGCCGCGTCGCCACGTCATGCTTGAACTGCGAATCAGACGAGAACAGGGCGACCTGCTTTCGTTTGGTTGGGAGAACCTTCGTGTTGATGGCGTTCATGGTGATGTGCTCTTCAGGTCTTCGCCCGTAACCGTGCTTAGCATGGACGGCATGGTGAGGTTCGCAAAGCCCATCAGCCCTTGCAGAAAGAAGAACTGAAAGGTCACGTTTTGAAGACTTACGGTGATTGTTGGCACCGGTCCGCCCAGCCGGGTCTGATAGCTCAAGCCAGTGGCGCTGTAGGTGACCACCACGTTATCGCGGCGCAAGCGCGGAAAGAAATGGCACATCCCCGGCCGTTGATTTGCTGCGAGTGGGGGACAGGCATCATCGTTGGTGTTTGCCGTGTCCCCGCGGAAGATACGGCTGAAGTTGGCGGCATTGAATGTGCCGCCGTTGGTGCAAGCTCCTGTGCCAGCAGTATATCTGCAGACGAAGGGGCCATATGCCGCGGCAACGACTGGCGCACCCGGTGTCGTCGTCGGCGCCGCAGTTGCAAGGGCCGTCGCAATTGGGTCTGAAATCGAGGCCAGCCGGGCGCCGAGTTGGACCGCCTTGGTAGCAGCGTTCCATTGGTAGAAGGCGTGACCGAAATCGATGAAACCGAGGACAAGGGCAAACAGCAGCGTCGAAACGATGGTCATTTCGACCATCGCCGCGCCGTCGTCCGAATCCGCAAAACGCTTGAACATGGTCAGAACCGGATCAGCCGCTCCTCGTGAGAGCCGTTCAACGTGATCGGGCCGATGCCGATGATCGATAGCATGCCGAGCTCGCTGTACGCCAAGGTGCCCGCAGCCCTGACGATACAGACCTGCGCGGTGGTTGATCGATATTGCGCGACGCCGGCAACCACAGCGTCATGGCAGGAACCGGAGGCGGCGATTGTCACCGTCACATTCGATTTCTGCCAGCCGCTGACGCGTGCACTGCCTGTTCCCGCGGCATTGCCGAACACGGCGATGTTTGCAGCGATATCGGCGCAGTTGATCGCCGCAAGCCCGGCTTGTGTATACAATTGGCTGTTGCAGCGCGCGGCGAAGCGGCTTGCATCTGAAAGTCCGGCCTCCATCAAGAGTTTTTCGTGAATCAGATTGCCGAACTCGAACACGCCACCCGCCAAAATCAGCATCAGCGGTGTGATCAGCGTCATTTCGATGAGCACTGCACCGCGTTGATCGCATCGAAATCTATCGAGATGACGCAATAGCATTCCAATCATCGCCATCACCGGTAAAGCTGAGCTTCGTCGCGGAGGAAATTGTCTAGCGTGCCCTGGCCGCCACCCCCAGTAACGTCTACCAATTCAACCATCACGGATGCGTCTTCCGATGGCGACGCAACCGGTTCAGTCAGTAAAAAGCTTCCAAAAGCTTCCACCGGCAGATCCGTGCTGTGGCCGGACAGATCGCTGCCGGCAGCTTGGAGTGCATTGCAGTTCAGGATCGCACCGTAAATCAACCGACGGTCAACCGTCGTGACAGGGGGTTGGCAAGCTGCCGACGGGGTTCCGATCTCTCCACCAGTCGACGCCATGCCTACCAACCCGGCCGATATCTCGTAACGGTAGACCTGATAGCGCGTCGGCTTGGTCGTATTCCATGAAGATGGGTAGGCAGCGGAACCAAAGTTGGTGCTCCAGTAACCAGAGAAATTCCAATTTCCATCGCCCATTCGGCCGCCGAGGTATGGAGTGGTCGCGTCGCGTGGAAGGCCCATTGTTCCAGCTTCGGTGAATGAAAGTTGATTCATGGAAGGACATTGGTTTGCGCTTCCTCGGGTCTTGATTGCCCCTTTGCGGACGTTCGCGGCTGGACCGTATTCAGCACTATTGAAATGGTTGCCGCTGGCTGCAATACCGAAACGAACATTGAAGGCGTCTTGCACTGGGCCGGCGTTCTGGCCAGTTTTCGTGCTAACGTTGGCGGAACTGTAGCAACCAATCGGCCTTGATGTTGCAATCGTCTGAGCGAGGGCTTGAGCACCGTTCCCCACACCGGCCGGAGGTTCGAGGAAGCCGAAGTTACCAGGGCCAGCGGCAGCCCCATTTCCGACCTTCCTCAGTTCGATCAGCCGACGATGTACAGCCGGGTTGGAGACGGCCTGCTCAAGTGTGTATCCGCCCGCTGCATTCGTCCCGTTCACCGTCTCGTAAGGGTTGCACATAAAGACCGGCGTGAAATCGCACACGCCGGAAGTGAAGCCCGCCACAGCGACTGCGCCGACATTGAAATTGTTGCTGGCGCTGGATGACAAGAAGGAAGCCGGGAAGATTGCAGCAAACCCGACCGGGGCTACAGTGACTTCAACAAAACGGGCAAGTTTGGCGTCATTCAGCTCGTCGGTGATCACATTGGCCGGCACAATCGGGAGATTGTCGGTGGCCGGCAATGAGCGAAGATATCGGCGTGTTACTCCGGCGGAAGCGAGCGTTTGAGGAGGGCCGGCGGTCGAGAAGGTGTATCGATTGCTTACCAGCGTAGCGATCGCCCTATCAGCACGGCTGATAGAGCCCGACGTGCCGTCCAGCTCAGCCGCGCCTGCCAGGGCAAACGCATCAGCCCCCTTCTGCAGATCGTTATGCAGATTGTTGAGCCGGCTCATGTCGATCACCAGCAGAGAAAATCCGATGATCGCCGGCAGCATGACGCTGACCAGTATCAGCGCTATTCCCCTCTGATCGTGCCAGAACGCGCGAATAATACGCAGCATGGCCTTGCTCTTTTGCTCCTTGACGCCAGGATCCCTTGTTTACCTGACGCGCTGATCCTTCTGTTCAATCCGCCGTGTCTTGCGGTGTCCCGACATTGACCGTGATGGCCGGCGGCGGCGGTGGTGGCGGTGGAAACTTGTAACTCTGGGCAAGAGCAGCAGCGCGCGCGCCATCCCCTTCAATGGCGGTCTTTTTCGACGCCGGATTGAGCGGATCGACCGTATGCAGAAGCGAATTGTATTTCTGGGTGTCGCCTGCGGCCAGTGTCACCGTGTCGTAGCGGTTTAGATAGTCGGCGCAGCCCGCCAGCCCGCTGGCACACAAAAGCATGATCAACACCCTATTTCTTGACATAGATCATCTTGTCCTTGGATTTCAGGTCGAGCATGTGGCCATAGGGGCCGACGACGCCTTCGCCCAGTTCATATTTGCGCACCATGTCCTTGGTTACTTCCAGTTGGCCGAGCACGAAAAACTCCGGGTCGTTGGCCGGCCGTGTCTTGTCGAATGGGGTCGCCAGTTGCTCGCCGGGTTTCGCCGGGCGCACGATATGCGGGGTGACGATGACGACCAGTTCGGTCTCTTCCTTCTGATTGCTTGAATTGTGGAACAGCGCGCCGACGATCGGCACTTGGCCCAGCCATGGCACCTGCCTCTGGATTTTGGTATTCTTGCTGGACAAGAGCCCGCCGACTGCGAAACTCTGGCCGTCGCGCAACTCGACGACGGTCGCCAGCTTGCGGGTGGTGAAGATCGGGTCGCCAGCCGGCGTGAAGCCGTTCAGGTCGCTTACCTCCGGCGCTAGCTTGATATGGATCTTGTCGTCGTTGAGCACGATCGGCGTGAACTGCAGATTCACGCCGAACTGCTTGTACACAATGTTGATCTGGCCGTCCCTGTCGAGGCTGCGGATGGGTACTTCACCGCCGGCGTTGAAGCTGGCCGGCTCGCCGGAAAGCGTGGTGAGATTGGGCTCGGCCAACATGCGCACGACACCCTTTGCCTCAAGCGCCTCGATGATCAGATCGACCTTGATGTTGCTGTCGATGACGCGAGTGATCAGCGCCGCGAACGGATTGGTGTTCGAGAGCAGGCCAGTGAGCAGACCGCCCGGTCCGAGCACCACGTTATCTTCATCGACGGCGGCAATGCCCGTTCCAGTTCGGGTCGTTCCGCTGTTGTTCGTGCTCCTGATCGACACACCAAGGTCGCGACCGGCATTGCGCTTGGCCTCGAGCACGCGCACTTCCAGATTCACTTGCTGGCTGTCATCAACGGTAACGGCATTGATAATCGCGTCGGGACCGTATTGCTGGGCCACTTCCAGGATCGACGCCAGCGTCGCGCCGTCCTTCACATGCCCGCCGAGCCGGACCTTGCCATTGACCGAGCCGATATCGATCCGCGATCTGGGCGCTACCTGCCGAATTGCCTGCGCCATATCGTTGACGTCGACGCCGACCTCGATCTGGATTACGCCAAGCGAGCGCTTGTCTTCGGAAAAGAGATTGACGGTTGTGGTACCGGCGCCCTTGGCAATGACGTAGAGCGTCTTGTCGGTCATCGGCTGGGCATCTGCGATCTTCTCGTCGGCGACGACGATATCGCCAAGAGTGGCATTCACCTCAATCGTCAGCGATTGCGACATGGGCAGGAAGACACGATGGACCTTGGGGTTCGACACGTCGATACGGCGATCGGCTGCCGTAGCCTCAAGGCCGATCGGCAGTAATATCACCGAACAGGCCAGCGCGGCGGCTGCCAGTGTTTCCCGGACCGTTCGCATCTACATTCCCCCCTTTGGCGGCTCTTCGGACGCTCTTTATGCCAACATACCAGAGTTATCTTTGTCGCGGTACGTCATATTTTTCGAGCTTCACGCCCCGAAAAACGCCGATAGTCGCACGGGCTGACGGCTCCGGCTGCACATATTTGATCACTTCCTTAACGACCTCTTGCGCTTCGGGTGCCGAGGTCACGGCCGGAGCAGGCTTTGCTTTGCTCAAGTCGTCGAGCCGGTTTCCGACCTGTTCGACGGCCCGAGTCAGGCCATTGATCTTGTCGTCCGCGCGCTTGCGCTCGGCTGCCGCAGCAGCATCGGCCGTTGCCTGCCTGGCGAGTTCGGCCTGCCTGGCTGCGACATCGGCCGGCGTTTCGCCGGTCAGGTCGGAAAGCGTGATGCGTTGGGTGATCTCGTCCTTGCCGGCGGCTGCCTGGCGAAGCGCGAGCGACAACTGGCCGGCGCCGGCGGCCAGCGTCAGCTTCTGGGCGTCCTTGGTGCTAGCCTCGACAGTCACCGATTTCACCACCGTCGGGCTGTCGGTGCTTTCATCGGCGACCTGGTCGACGGCGAGCACCTTCATGCTCTGCAACAGCACGTCGACGAAACTCTGGTCTGCATCTCCAGGGTTGCGCACGGTGCGCGTCAGGAGCACATCGACCCGATCACCTGGGAAAACGAATCCTGCGACGCCGAGCACATCGTTGACTCTGATGGAAACAGCTTTCATGCCTTCGCCGAGCACCGCCGAAAGCGTGGCGCGCTGGCCGGGGCCGGTAATCTTGGTGGCGAGAACGGGTTCATTGGCGCCGATCGCCTGCAGCGCCTGCTTTGTGCCTTCGCCAGCGAGTAGATCTTTTGTCGTCTTGAAAGCCCCGGCCGGAACCGCGCCCGCCGGCCATGTGATTTCACGCAGCTTGTCGGCCGACAGCGTGTCGCCGAATTTCAAAGATACGGCCGCCACCACGACGGTATCGCGCGGCACGTCCGTCTTCGCCATAGCGCTGCGTTGGCTGGTCAGCCAGATATTGGCGAGAACCACTGCGAGCACGCCGAATACGCCGGCGAGAACGATCATGATGACAGTGTTTGCACGCACTTTCTTTTCCCGCCAGACTCCGTTCACCCACCACCTGGATCGACGCCGGGGACCTCCCCGGCGTCGATGATAGGACTAAGCTATCACGGCAACAACGCGTAAAGCCCCGTCCATTGGGTGCTGACCCAGCCACCGACAAGAATGATCGTGGCGATCACCGCCACGGTGATGATGCCGAGCAGGATGGTATATTCGACCATGGCGGCGCCGTGTTCGTCGTCGCGGAACTGCCGGGTCATCGTCATGAGCTTTTTCATGCCAATTTCTCCCTTTGGAGGTTCAAACCCTGACGAGACGAGCCAAGGATGAAATCGCATACCTGAGCATCCTCCGTCGACCTAATCCTAGGGGCCGATAAAAAGCAGAGTCAAATATCCTAATGGTTCTTTAACTTATTTATACCTGTGCTATGCCTGAAATGGTAATATCGTTTCGAGGTCTCTCTGCAGCAAGACGTTGATTCTGCCTGCTTTTCGCCCGTCTTTGACCATCCGTTCACAATTTCGCCGCGTCTGTGGCAGAAGCGAGGCGATATTAGCAGATAGGCATATGCCATTATATCCAAGGGCTTGCCAGGGCCCGTAAGGGCCATCGTGGCCAAAAAGACGCAGGGCGATGTTTTGGCAGGACCCTTGTATATTTACGGCCGGACGCCTCGTTCGAATAGATGAGATGTTTTTTCGACCTGGATGTTAAATATGCAAGAAGTATTGAGTTCGGGAACGTGCTCGGTGCCTGCCGTCTTGCGGGGGTATTCCCCCCAAGGCGTGTCCAAAGGGGTAGCGCAAAATGCTGGGCCGATTCACGAAAGGGCCAAGCGAGCCGCGGGTCGAGCCGAAGCTTGATCCGATCGTGCCGGCAGTCCCCGTACTGTCCCGTTCTGCGGAATTCGAATCGCCGGGGGACGATTTCCTTACGCTCAAGGTCGAGCTCCACCGCCACTTGATTGATCGCTTCAACCTGACGGCCCTTGAAAGTGCGTCCAAGGAGGAAATCCTGAACGAGATCCGCCCCATAGTGCGGGAATTCGTTCGTGCTCGCAACGTGCCGCTTAACGCCCGCGAACTTGACCAATTGACCAGCGACACCGCTGACGAGATGCTCGGGCTGGGTCCGATCGAGCCTTTGCTCAAGGATGATTCGATTTCCGATATTCTGATCAACACCCATAAGCGAGTCTTCATCGAGCGGCGTGGAGTCATAGAGGAGACGGCGATCCGCTTTCGCGATGAAGCCCATCTGCTACGTGTCATCAACAAGATCGTCTCGGCTATCGGCCGGCGCGTCGATGAATCGGCGCCAATGGTCGATGCGCGGCTGGAAGATGGGTCGCGAGTCAATATAGCTGTGCGGCCGATCTCGGTGGATGGCCCGCTGGTCTCGATTCGCAAGTTCTCCAAGAACCCCTATTCGCTCGAACGTCTGATGGCGTTTAATTCGATCCGGCAACCGATGGTCGACCTGTTGCGCATTGCCGTGCAGGCCCGCAAGTCGATCCTGGTTTCGGGCGGCACAGGCAGCGGCAAGACGACCCTGCTCAATGCCCTGTCGAGCTACATCCCAGCCAGGGAGCGCCTGATCACCATCGAGGACGCAGCGGAACTGCAACTGCAGCAGCCGCATGTGGGCCGTCTCGAGACGCGTCCGCCCAATGTTGAGGGAAAGGGCGAAGTTCGCCAGCGCGAATTGCTAAAAAATGCGCTTCGCATGCGGCCGGATCGCATCATCGTCGGCGAGGTGCGCGGCGAGGAAGCCTTCGACATGCTGCAGGCTATGAACACCGGCCATGAAGGTTCAATGACCACCATTCATGCCAACACGCCCCGAGATGCGATATCGCGATTGGAACAGATGGTCGGTATGGCCGGCATGCCGATGAGCCACGATTCAATACGGGCTCAGATTGCCTCGGCCATCGACATCATTGTGCAGACGCAACGGCTTTCCGATGGTGGAAGGCGGGTTGTTTCCATATCAGAACTCACCGGTATGGAAGGCAATGTCGTACAGGTTCAGGAACTTTACCATTTCGTCCGCCGCGATGTGACTGCCGAGGGCCAGATCGTTGGTGAATTTCGGGCGACCGGCATTCGTCCGCGCTTTGCCCAGGAAGCGGCGACCCTTGGCCATCAGTTCGCCAAGGACGCGTTCAACCCACAGGTCCCGCTCTAATGTTGACCGGCCAGACATTGCTCTACTTCATCTATGTACTGGCGGCTGCGTCGCTCATCCTCGCGGCCGAGGCTCTGTATGTGACTTACTCCAAGCGGCGCTCAACGGTCAGCACGATCAACCGTCGACTGAAGCGGCTCGCCGACGACGCTCCGGCCGAACAGACCTTGCAGCGATTGCTGCAAGAACGTGGGCTTACCAGCTCGGGCGACTTTCTGTTCAATGCGGTTGGCCTGAACAGGCTGTACACGCAATCCGGCGTTACCGGAAATCCGCTGTCGTTCGTCGCGACATTTGCTCTCGGTGGACTGGCCCTGGCACTGGTATTTGCGTTCCTGCTGCACTTCTCCGCCGTGGCTTCGTTTATCATCTTTCTGCTCATCGTATTCCTCCTGCCGTTTCTGGTTCTCCGCCGCGCGCGCGCCAGGCGAATCCAGAAATTCGCCAAGCAATTGCCGGATGCCCTTGAGATGATCGTGCGTTCGCTGCGTGCCGGTCATCCGACTTCCGTGGCTATAAGCCTTGTCGCACGAGAAATGCCTGATCCGCTGGGCACCGAATTCGGCATTGTTTCCGACGAGATCACCTTTGGCCTCAGCCTTGAAAACGCGGTGCGAAAACTCTCGCAGCGCGTCGGTTTCGAAGGTCTGCATTTGCTGTCGGTGTCGCTGTCGATTCAGGCCAAGACCGGCGGCAACCTTACCGAAATTCTGTCGAATCTCTCAGTGGTGCTGCGCGAAAGGCAGAAACTCAGGTTGAAGATTAGGGCGCTCTCTGCCGAGGGGCGAATGTCCGCGTGGATCATTTCCCTGTTTCCTCTTTTGATGCTCGCCATCCTCACGGGCCTAGCCCCCAGCTACTACGGTGATGTATGGGGCAGCCCGTTGATCATGCCGGTGTTCTTGGTTTTCGGGTTCTGGGCGCTGCTCGGCGACTTCATCATGTACCGTATGGTCAATTTCGATTTTTGAGCGATCGGAGCTATAGAAGTTGTGACCCAGGATCTGAGCCTTCTGGTGTCCATCGCCGTCTTCCTGGCGGCCGTAGCGCTGTTTCTGGTGGGCGCGCTCGTCGTCTTGCCGGCGCTGCAGACGAGGAAACTGGTTGCGCAAAGCCTGCTGGCAGAGGGCATTCCCAACCGCCGCTCGCTTTTGGGCCAGGAAGAACTGGCCAAGATTTCAGCACAGCGGCCGGTCGACGCCTATTTCAGATCGATCGAAAAGGAACGTGACGAGCCCAGCGCGCTGGACGCAAAACTCTTTCGCGCCGGCTTCTATCAGTCAAGCGCGCCATTTATCTATACTCTGTCACGCCTTGGCGCGGTCTGTCTTGGCTTTTCCGTGACGTATGCGCTCCTGTCGCGGATGTTGCCACCCGAACTTCCCGGTCTTGTCGCCTTTGCAGGCTCTGCCCTGCTTGGGCTGGGATGCATCGTGATTCCGAGCATCGCTCTCGATCGGTTCGAAAAGGGACAAAAACAGATATATCGTCGCGGCTTTCCGGATTTCATGGACATGATGATCACCTGTGCCGATGCCGGCATGAGCCTCGAAGCGGCTGTCGAGCGTGTCGGCAGCGAACTGGCTGGCACCCATAGATGGCTCGGCATCCAACTCGCAATCATGAATCTTCAGTTGCGCGCGGGCAAGCCGTTGCGCGAGGCCCTGCGCGAATTATCCGACCGCGTTGGACTGGAGGAGGCGCGCGCGCTGGCTGTGCTGTTCCGTCAATCGGAAGAGCTCGGTACCAGTTTGACGGACGCCTTGCGCGTCTACAGCGACGAAATGCGGGGACAAAGAATTCTCTTCGCCGAGGAACGCGCCAATGCTTTGCCTGTCAAGATGATGATACCGCTGGGGCTATGCATCTTTCCTGTTGTGATGATGGTCGTGATGCTTCCGGTGATCATTCGAATGAAGGGCATTTTCTTCTAGACAGGGATGTGCTTTGGTCAGGGGACGGGATCGGCAAGATCCCTGGGGGATAAAATGAAAAGGCCAATGTGCCTCGTTGCCGCTGCCAGTTTGCTGGTTGTCGTGCTTTCCGGTTGTCAGTCGACTGCGACGGACCCAACGGGGGTCGTCCGCACTAACGAGCCGGCGAAAGTGGAGCTTACTGCCTTCGGCGATGCCTTCGACGGACTGAAGACGGTCAGCGACGTCGAATATTATGCCTCCGACCAAGCCGTTGCCGAAGCCAAGAACCAGTTCCGCTCGGAAAATTATGGCAATGCGGGCGCCCTGTTCTACAAGGCGACGCAACTCGCCCCCAACGACGGTGCCGCATGGCTGGGCCTCGCCGCCTGCAGCGACCGCATCCACCGCTTCGATCTCGCCGACAGGGCCTATGGCCAGGCCTTCCGGCTCATTGGGCCAACGCCCGAATATTACAACAATGTCGGCTATTCCTATCTGCTGCGCGGCAAGCTGCAGGACGCGCGCAGTAATTTCCTCAAAGCATACGAACTGGCTCCCAATGACCCGACCGTCGGCAACAATTTGCGACTCCTGTCGTCCAGCGTGAAGAATCTCGAACGGTAAGGCGCTAGCATGTTGCTTGCCGGAGCGCTGCTGATGAAGGGGCTAGCGGTTCCTTTGCTGGCAAGGATTGCATGGCTCGACTTCACGACCCAAAAAATATCTAACTGTGACGTGCTGCTGCTTTTGTGTCTTGGGCTGGGTTCGCTGCAGGTTATGTCGATCCTCAGCGGGTCGTGGTGGGACATGGGCCTGAGCGCGGTTGCCGGCCTACTGCTGTTCGTGGCGCTTTTCTTGTTGTGGGCCATGCGCAAGGTCGGCGCTGGCGATGTCAAACTGATGGCGGTGGTTTCGTTTCTGATCGGCGGCGGCGGGCTCCTGGTGTTTTCCGTGCTGTTGCTGGTCTTCGCCTTTGCGACCGCGTTAGTCGTGAAGAATCCCTTGATGCTGCCCGAAGGGGCCTTCCGCGTCTACGTTCAGCATCTGGACCGCAAAGGCGTCGTCCCCTTCGGCGTGCCGATCTCGATCGCTGCTATCTGCACGCTGGCGCTACAGATCTATGGCAACGCACGGTTCTAGTGGTTAAGATCTAACGATTGGTACCCGATCGTAAGCCCGGCCACATCGCGAGCGCCTCCGTCTTCCTATCGGAAGAAAGGTCTGACGCCATCTTGCCGCAAATGTTATAGCTAGCGATCCGTCCTCGATCGAAGAAGGATCGCATCAATGGACGATTGGAGAATCGGGAATATCTGGGTAACCAGAATTCTGGAGATGTGCGACCCTCTGCGGACGCCGTCGGAATGGTTCCCCGACTGCACCGACGAAGCACTGGAACCGCATCTTCATTGGCTCACGCCCCGATTGATATCGCCGGCAACCGGCCGGCTTATTCTTCCCATCCAGAGTTTTCTGGTTCGTACCGGCCACCACACCATTCTGGTCGACAGTTGCGTCGGCAACGACAAGACGTGCGCATACTTCCGGCATTGGCATCGCCGCAATGACGGCACCTTTTTGGCGCGCCTGGCGAATGCAGGTGTTGCTCCCGAGCAGATCGACTATGTGCTGTGCACCCATCTTCATATCGACCATTGCGGCTGGAACACACGATTGGTGGACGGGCGTTGGATACCGACATTCCCGAACGCCCGCTACATCATGGCGCGGCGCGAGTTCGAGGCCGCACAGGCCGCCTCCGGCGATGCCGACGAACGGACCTATGAGGACAATGTGCTGCCAATCGTCGAGGCTGGTCGGGCTGTGCTTGTCGATATGGATTATGAACTCGATGGCGAAGTGTGGCTGGAGCCGACGCCGGGCCACACCCCGGGGCACGTAGCCATCGGCCTGAGATCTCGAGGCGTAGGGGCAGTGTTTTCCGGCGATCTCATGCATTGGCCGATGCAATGCATATACCCCGACTGGAGCTTTCGTTACGACACGGACCCTGACCAGGCACGTCGGACGCGGTGGGCATTCCTGGAGGCTTGCTCGGACAATAGACGTATCGTCATGACATCGCATTTTCCCTTGCCGTCGGTGGGAACTATCTCGCGACGCCAGTCATCATTCTGGTTCGAGGATCATCAGCCGCCGTAATCGCCGAGGACGCCGACCACGCGCTCGGACCCGAGGTGGCCGAGCGCGTGGTGGCGCTGACGCTTGTCAATCTCCCGGACGAGACGACGCACTGGACCGCCGACATGATGGCGCAAGCGGCTGGCATCAGCGCAAGCGCTGTGCGTCGCATCTGGAAGGCGCACGGGCTGCAGCCCAACCGCTGGCGCCAGTTCAAGCTCTCCAACTATCCCCAGTTCGTCAACAAGCTGCGCGACGTCGTCGGCCTCTATGTCGATCCGCCGGCTCACGCATCGTGCTGTCGGTCGACGAGAAGAGCCAGATCCAGGCGCTCGACCGCACCGGTGGCTCAACGCGGTCGAGGGTTTCTTCGCCAAGTTGTCGAAGCGTCGCCTCAAGCGCGGCGTCTTCCATTCCGTTCTCGACCTCCAAGCGGCAATCAACCGCTTCGTAGAGCACAACCAGCAACCCAAACCCTTCTCTTGGATCGCCGACCCCGACAAGATCATTGCCGCCGTCAAACGCGGGCACCAAGTGTTAGATTCCATCCACTAGGCGGGCTCTCAGCCTGACATGTTTGGCACGCAAATTACCTTTTCAACTAATCTCCGAGAACCATTAGCTTGCGCTCAAATTGGCGAAGTGCTTGGATTGCGTCTTGCCGGCGGGACGCCGTATGGACATTCTGAATATCAAAGCGCTCTTAATTGCGGTTCTGATCTTCGTTCCGATCGAATACCTGTTCGCTCTGCGCCCCCATCAAAAGATACTCAGGAAAGCCTTTTTCAACGATCTCATCTATGCGCTGTTTAATGGCATCCCGATAAGCCTTGGCCTGATCGCGGCTATCACGCTAGCAACGAGTACGGTGGGGCGGCTGGTGCCGGCCTATGTCGGCAGCGCAGTATCATCGCAACCTGTTTGGCTCCAGGTATCAGAGATCATTGTCATTGCGGACGTTGGCTTTTACCTGGCCCACCGCACCTTTCACGCCGTTCCCTTTTTGTGGCGCTTCCATTCGATTCATCATAGCATTGAAGAACTGGACTGGTTGGCGGCGCACAGGATTCATCCTATTGACCAGGCTCTGACAAAGAGCGCGTCGCTCGTGCCTGTATATCTGCTGGGTTTCAGCAGTCCGGCGATCGCCCTGTTTGCAATAATTTTTCACGTCCACGGACTTTTGCTGCACGCCAACGTCAGGCTGAACATCGGCCCGCTTCGGTGGTTGATCGCGTCACCCCAGTTCCATCATTGGCATCACGCTCACGAGCGCGCGGCATACGACAAGAACTTCGCAGGTCAACTTTCATTGATCGATGCGCTCCTCGGAACCATGTACCTGCCCGGTAACGCTGTCCCGGAGCGCTATGGCGTCGATGATCCGATTCCATCAACTTACGTCGAGCAACTCGCCTATCCAGTGATCCCGAAGGGCAGAACCAATGAAGCTCCCTCCACCAGAGATACGTGATTTCGTCGGGCGTGCAACGATGACACTCTACTTCACGTTCTGCGCGACTTTGAAGGCCGAAACGTTCTTGGTAGCTCTTGCCGGCGCAGAATGGACAGTGGCGTGGATTATCGATCTCACCGCAGATGTCGCCGCTGCCGGCTTTCTCGTGCTCATCGTTGGAATGACAGTGGCGCGTCTTCCGCCCCTGGGAACAGCGCAGGGAATTGAACCGCGAATCTCCGCGCTCATCGGATGCTTTGCCACCGCAACTTTGATCGCGGTCCCTCGCATCCAGGCAGCTCCGCAGATCGAGTTTGTTGCGGACCTGACCACCATAGTTGGTTTCGCGCTTTGCATCTTGTGCCTGTGGTGGCTCGGCAGATCCTTCAGCATCACTGCGCAGGCCAGACGGCTCGTCACGGCAGGCCCTTACCAGATCGTGCGCCACCCGCTCTATGTCTGCGAAGCGATCGTCCTGCTCGGCATTCTTCTCGGCAATGCGACATGGGCAACCGTCGCAATCTGCGCCATTGCCCTCGCTTTCCAATATCGGCGGCTCGTGAACGAGGAGAGGGTCTTGCGAGCGGTGTTCCCCGAATACGACGCGTATGGGCAGACCACGCCAATGCTCATTCCATCTTTATCCTCATTGTACTGGTGGCAGTGACTGTGCCCCATGCTGATCCGCAGTCTACTCGAAACCACTTAGTAATTATTGCCTTGGTTACAGCTCTTTTCGGGTTGATTGACATTTTGTGGCTGCCACTTTCTACAGTCGATTTTTCACCGAGGAACTGGATTGATATAGGCAAGGTGGCCCTTGTCCTCAGTGCATTTTGGATGGCATCCGCAGTTGCGCTCCATAGGGTGCGATCTGATACAAGCCCAATTGCGAGCGTAATCAAATATCTTTGTGGCTGCCTGAGAATTGTGGTCGTTTCCGCAGCAGCTTTCATTCCGCTCGCCATCACCACGACCGTCTTCATGTACCTGGCGTCGGCCACCTCAAGGCCTCTGGCGGACCCGGTTCTAGCTTCTATCGATTCCGCCCTCGGTTTCGACTGGCAGTGGTTCCTCGCCACGACCAACAAGCCAATTACAGCATCCGTCCTGGTTTTTGCTTATCACGCGCTCGCGTTCCAAATGCCGTTCGTTCTGTTATTCCTCGCGGTGAGAAACCAACGAGAACGAGCACTGGAGTTTGTCGCTCTTCTAGCGGTTGCTTCGGTCTTCACGGGCGCGATGATGGCTTTGGCGCCAGCAGAAGGCGCTTATGCCTATTTCAAGCCGGCGCCGGGGCAATTTTCGAACTTCACCACTAATGCCGGAATGTGGCACCATCATGTGCTTATGGCGCTGCGATCAGGCGAGCCGTTTGATCTGATTATGACTAAAGGCACAGGGCTCGTAACGTTCCCGTCGTTCCACACGGCACTTGGATTGGCAGTGGTCTATGCCGCGCGGACCATCCGGCCACTCTTTGTCGTGTTGGCTATGGTGAATGCCGCCATGATCGTGGCCACTCTGCCTGAAGGCGGTCATCATTTAATAGATGTAATCGCCGGCGTAATCATCGGCATTCTCTCCATCATTGCAGTCAAGATGCCTAGCTATGCGCGCGGAAAGGTCGACCGCGTTGCGAGATCAGCCGTGGGATCGGACGCGGACTACTGAGTTGGCCACGGGCCGTTGCCCTCCGGCTGCCTGGCAATGACGTGGCGGCGGCGAGACACAAGGAGAAGGAGCGCCGCCCTGCGGCGGCATCTGCATGCACAGCAAGAAGATCAACATCTCCACCGTGCTCGCCGGCCAGAGGCTCGGAATCACGAAGTCGACGACGGCATTTGGCTCGTCTCCTTCATGCACTATGATCTCAGATATATCGACTTGGAACAGAGGACCTTGCAGACCTACGACAACCCCTTCGGCACGAGGGTGTCACCCATGTCTTAGGTACAACCGTTACCCATGTCTCCGGGCCGCACGGTTTGAAGATGGTAGCGGAAGGCCGCTACATCGCAAGACGCCCCCATTGAGAAGGCATTCTTTTGCTATCGGCCAAGCGGCCTGACAGCAAATCGAGATCGAGCACCACGAAACTCGGAAGCGAGTCGGGACGATGATGGACTGGGCGGAAACAAATAATTAGCGAGCGATGTGCACATGCCGTGCACACGGGTTTGCACCTTTTCTTTTGTTTCTGTTTCGTCGAAACACCGAAACACCGAGCCAAAGCCTGATGAGCACTCGATGATTGCCGCAGTAGGTGCCCCGTCACAGCCGCATGGCCAATTGACCACGCAGCACCACTTCATAGTGCGACGGCGAGTAAACTTGTCCGGGGGCGTGTGCAGAGAGGGCGCAACCAGCGGCGATTGGAGCATTCGCTAAATTGTAAGCCTCTCCTCGGCGCACCTGCATCTGGTGCGAACAGAAAGGAGAAAACATGTCACGATCAGACACCTTCCCCCTCGTCTGCTCAAGACGGAGGAGGCCGCCAAACTTGTCGGCCTTTCCCCCGGACGCTTGAAAAGCATGGCACGTACGGCACCGGACCTCCCTATCCAAAGTTGGGTGGTCGCGTGGTCTATGCCCCGCAAATCCCCAAGAATGGGCCGACAGGGGGTTGAAGTCATCGGCCTCTGATCCGGGTGTCGGCCGCGTTTATCCGGCCAAGCCTACAGGTCGAGTGAAGTCCAGGAGGGGATAGCTTGTGCAACCTGCGGTGGAGCATGACACTGCACTCGCTGCGCCAGCGCCCGACATCGAGGGCGAGAGCTGCCCTCCGAAGGCAGAGGTCACAGGTGATGCGCCTGCCCACAGTAGCGATGATCGCCACCAAGGATGGCGTCGGGAACGTCGCGCTCTCAATCCGAATTGTGTTACTCGGGCCGTTCGGCAATAAAGAGAGTATCGGGGAGAAGCCCAAGACGCTCGCGATCGGCGGCAGGTATACGGTCTGAATGTATTCGAGCGACCGTAAAACCCACGTCCTCGATACGTTCCTTGATATCGGGTCCGTAGGCTCGCACGTGATCTGATCCGCCGAAGCGCTCGTCGCGCTCGCTCCGTGACATGAATGGCGGCGCTTCGAGCGTTTGACGATAGATAAGCGGTACTTGGATCCAGACCTGTCCTCGAGGCTTAAGGGATGACCAAATTTGCCGAAAAGCATGCCGATCGTCAGGTACGTGCTCCATGACATGACACAAGACGACAATATCGAGATCGCTGATGCCGTTCATGTTCATTAGGTCAACCTGCACGGTATCGGGGCCGTACCGTCCGGGCTCGATATCGCCTTTAATGAGGTTGCCCGCCTGAGATAGTCTCTTTGAAAGCCCCTTCTCGCTCGGCGCAATCTGGAGAATTCTAAGCGGCCCCGCCGGAAGCCGGAGAAGCTTACGGTCTAGAGCACAAATCAAGAACCGCTCACGATCCAGAGCATGACAAAGCGGGCAAATAAGCGTGTATCGCCCGAAACGGTAAAAAGCCGCCACACCGCGATCGCAGGCATTGCAGTGATGAGCCTTCCTCGTCGGGAAGAGTGTCAGGGTGAGGGCTCTCAGCCAATCTCCGTACGAATCAAGTTTGCGTGTGACCCGCCGCGTTGTGATACGATCAGCATAGCTGCGAAAAAGAGATAGAAGTCGGCTTCCTCGAGCGTTGTTCCACGATGGTTTCAGCATGTCGGCCTTCTCAGGTTTTTGACCCGAGGACCGATAATTAGCGCCCCCTGATATAACGTCGAGTCAGCGGAGCAGCAGGAGATTCGCCCCGTCATGGCATCGACCCTGATATCGAGCAGACCGGCGATCTCAGCCAGCGGCTCGTCAAGCACATCCTTCAGGATAAAGACGCTGCGCTGGAGGATCGGGAGTTCCGTAAAGCGAGACACCGCAGTTTGGATCGCTGCATCAAAATCTTCACGGGGTCCGGAGCGGCGTCGACAACGACTTCAAGGGCCGCCTCGATAGGCTCTGCTGCGCGGATCGCACGGCTGCGCAGCAGGTCCAGCGCACGGGTATGGGCAATCCGGAAGAACCAGGGTCGCAGCTGCGGAATCTTGCACACCTGGTCGAGCGCAACGAGGGTTCGAGCAAAGATCCTGCACAACGTCTTCGCCGTCGATGACCGACCCCATGAGACGCGAGCAATAGCGGTGCAGTTCAGGCCCTAACGAGACGGCAAGGGTGAGGAACCCGGCGAGGAACTCCTCCCGACGGTCGCGGTCCATGGTAGATCCTGCATCGATCAAGGCGTCGCCACCCTGTGCCTCCGTCATCACCACCGCTTCGACGACAAGAGATTCGTGCGCGACGATATGCAGGGCCGGTGAGGTCGCAATCGAACTCTCAAGCCGCGACACCCTCCATAAACCGGGACGCCCGCATCGCCGTCGAGGCCGAAGACGACGCCTTCGGCATATTGCGGGTGGTGGGACAAGCCCAGCGATCATGCGCCGGCTTGCGGTCGAGCTCGGATTACGTGAGCGGAACACACGACCGAACGGGTTTATGCGGAACATCGAAACGGGTGTTGACAAATCGCTCTCTATGCAGTGGCGGTTACAACCTAAAGCGAGCTGCTCTTGGCCAGGAGCAGCCTGGCGGTTCGGTCTCGCCGCTGCGTTGCGTTCAAGCGTAGAGATTCCTGAACTGATGCTCGGCTGGCGGCAACTTGCTCGCCAACCGAGTTGGTCGTGGTCTGCCGAGACCAGCCAGCCACACGCCCGTGATTCCAACCTGAGCCGATGTGCCAATCAGCAACCTTCGCCGGTCTTTTTCACCTGGCCCGGCGCGGCGGTGTTGGCTGCCGTGTTCTGCGCTGACTAGGCGCCGCCTGCTGCGCGCTGCCAGTCTGCTGGCCGGGCGCGCAGTCCCTGGCCGAGTTCGGATTTGTAGTGCCGCTGGTGGTCGTCTTGTCGGTGCCCTGATCGCCGGACATGTTGGTCCCGCTGTTCGTCGTGCCGGTGCCCTGATCCGTCGTGCTGGGCATGGTTGTCGTGGTCGAGCTTCCGCTCGTCGAGGTTCTTCGGTGCGCGAGGTCGATGAGGAAGTGAGACGGACGCGACCGCGTAGAAAGACGTCCACGTTTGCCCATAATCTACCGCGAACAGCTCCTTTGCCGGGGCGGCGGGCCCGATTGCGTGCTGGGCCTGCGCCGGTCTGCTATCTGCCAACAGGGGTCGGCCCGTCGTTTCCGCCGACTGCCGTGGTGCCTATGTTGGGAACCAGCGGCGCCTCCGCTTCTTCATCAAACGGCAAGATTTGAGTTGGTCGATCTGGTAATCGCGCTGCGAGATGCGGCCCCGGAGGTTAGTGATGCGCTCGGTCAAAAAAGTGCCGAGCCATTTAGTAGCGTGACCTGCCAGGTCGTTCACAACGGGGTCCGCGCTAGCCTACTGAACGGCTCTTTTGTGCAAGAGGTCAGTGGAGAAGTACCCAACTCCCGAGCTTGCGAATCTTGATTGGGCATACTCGTTCGATGTCGATATCACTGAGGGTACCGGCGCCTATTATAATCCGCGGTCCGCAATCAATGGCGCTCCGGGAGTTCTAACGGATGGGCCCTACACGGCTGTGTTGAGCGATTCGCATGTTCTGAAAATATTCAAGTGAAGGTGGCGTGCTGTGAACAATGAAACCATCGCGGGCGTTTGGGCCCCACTCGTTGTGCTTCCTGATCGCGGGCACTACGGCTGCCGAGGCGGAGTTGGCGTACAGTTTTGCGGTATTATGGCGCAACCGCCACAAGAATTGGCCCCGATCTTGGCCTACCTTTTGGCCAGGGATCACAAACCAGCGCTCTAGGCGCTAATCCGCCTTCACGGTGAGATCGGCGCGAAAATCAGGCGCGACGAGAAGCAGGCCGCGAAGCTCATTGAAGAGATGAAGCATGTCGAGGCGGTCTTGCATCTGTTGGAACCTGGCTTCAATGCCCCGCGCCATCTCCGTCAAGCGTCGCAACAATCCAAACCCGCTGTTTCATGCGTGCCGCCGTCGACGTTCTGAGGACCGCCACGGCGCCAATGAGTGCTGAGGAGATAGCGCTGGTCCTACTCCGCGCAAAGGGCATCGAAGCGCCCACAAAAGCGGAAACGCATTTGATGTATGGTGCGGTGAGCGCATCGCTTAAGATCAACAAAGATGTGACCTTGCATGATGGGCGTCCGCGCGTTGGACCCCTGTCTAAACCCTGGATTTCCGCCATCCCGCTTTGCGCGCGGCTTCCTCCGAGCAAAACCAGCGCTCGCCTTTCAGCAGATTGATGCGCGTCTCCCAATAATATTCCTGTCCCGGAACGTGATAGATTTTCTCGCCAGTGTTGTAGCTGATGTTGCCCTTGATGCCGCAGCCTACAGCGGCGAAACCAAATTCAAAGGCAAGCAGGCCAGCCAGGATCGTGCCGCCAGTCGCGATCTTTGCCCATAACGGCGTGTCACGCGAACGATGGCGCCTGCCATACCTTCGGCGATTGTACTCATTGTCTTGATAGCGACGTTTGCCCACGCCCCTCTCCCCAAGGGGAGAATGCGACCGTAGCAAATTTAAGTCCAGCCATTTTGGCAGTCGTACCGGCGAGGAAACCGCCGCCTCAAGGAAAGCTACCCCGAAGGCGGCGGGCCGACAGGTTATGCGGTTGGACGCGGCAACCGGATGCCGGTTTTCTTGAACAATTCAAGTTGCGTCTTCGCGAACTTGTCTGCGTCTGGCCGACGTGGACCGCCACTTTTGTAACCAGGAAAGACTGGAAATTCGTACTGTGCGACGAGTTCCTTCAGCTTTCCAGAAGCCGCAGCATCGATACCTGCTTGCCTTGGATCGCCATGCCTTCGGCATAGAGCAGCCAAGCCTCTCCTATGAGTTCCATCTTGCGGAGTTCATCCGGGGAACAATAGTTCTTAGCAATCGTCACATCCGCAGCTGTCGGCTTGCGGTTGCCTAGGGCTGTCAGGCCCATGTTTTGGCTTGGTCGCGTCGGCTCTTGACATGATAATTTGGACAGCTGTCTGCTCAGAAGCCGCGAAATGAAAACTGTCCTGGCTGGTTGCGAAGAAAGTCCGCGCCGCCGGATCGTCCTGATCGTAGTCTATAGAGCACTCCGCGAATGTCTCGCGAACCTGGGTGTAAAGGTTCGTTTCGGAAGTCCGGATGGCCCGGACCTCTCGGCCAACTTCAGAAGCGCCCTCGGATCGCTATTCAGCCGCTTTCCGTTAAGCGCGTAACCGTCCTGAATGTAACCCTTGAGAACGGTGGCCGACCACTTTCGGAACTCCGCCGCCTTCTTGCTGTTGACCTTGTAGCCCACCGCAATGATGGCATTGAGATCATAGAGGCTCGTTAGATAGGCCTTCCCGTCTGCCGCAGTTATCCGGGATTTCCGGAGAACTGTTTCTTCGGACAACTCGCCCGACTTGAAGAGGTTCTGGAGGTGTTCGCTAATTGTCTTCAGCGAAACACCAAAAAGCTCAGCCATTTGCGCCTGAGAGGAAAGGACTTCCCAAAATCCGCCAAGTGATCACGACGCCCACCGCTAGGTGGTGAAATTAGGCCCGGATGTGCGCTAACACGTCCGGGCCGCCCAATGTCTACCGACGCTATTTCCGGTACAACTGGAGTAGGGTCTGGAGTAGGGTATGGTCTGCAGTGGCGATCGATGATCCATCACGACCGTCATCACGCCGCTTATGTGAATGCAATCAACTCGTGCCGCTTTGGCCCGAGCTCGCCAGCACGCCGATGGACGCTATTCTGGCAGATCTGGGCAAGGTCGCCACAGCGGGCATGCTGTCCAGCATCTCGGTCAGTTCAGTGCTGATGCGACGTTCAATCATCCTTGCAATTATGGAGTATAGTTCCAGTTTTGCAAGGACACCCGCAGCCTAGCGGGCAAGACGCGCAGAGGCAAGGAGCTAAAAGCGCCGACGCCTGGGTGAGGCCGCTCTGGGCTATCGCCAGATCTCAGTATTGACTCAGGCTGAGCAATCCAACCCTCCTTACAAGAGAAATACTGAAAACACCGTGCATGGCCGCACTCGTTTCGGAATGGTTGGCCGCAAGGCCAACCGTTCCCGAAACGAGTGCTGCTGTGTCTACTCCAGTATTGGAGGCTCCAATTGGTGGGGGAATCTTGTCCGTATCTTTGCATGATGTGCTTGCCAATGGCACTACCAAGATTTGGCGAGTGACAGCACGGGTCAGTCGCACGCATCATCGCCCAGTGCCATGCTGAGGAGATGATGCGGTGACACAGACAAGCACACCGAGATCCGGCCAGCAGACACATTCGAGCAACATCAAAAACGAGACTGTCGCATGGCCTCTGGTGGTAGGAATCGGTCGGGCACACGCCCACTACGGGGAATTCCTCCAAGGCGTCTTTGAAGCGGACAAGGGACGGCTTTGTCGCGGACTCGTCACGCTTCCGCTGACGTCGCAAGGGTCGCTAGCGACCTTCTGGCCGGATGAACAAGATGGCATTCGGCCGCGACCCGCAAACCGGATCAAAGCGGCGCGCGCGGCGGCCCTCACGCTCGAGCATGTCGGGGTAGCTGGAAGAGGGGGAGAATTGACGATCGAAAGCTCTATCCCGGTAGGGCACGGCTACGGTTCCTCCACGGCAGACGTCATTGCCTCGATCCGCGCGGTCGCGGCTTCGGCGCGCGTCACGCTGCGCCAGTCAACTGTTGCGCGACTGGCCGTTGCCGCGGAAAGCGCAAGCGACGCCATCGCTTACTGCGATCAAGCTCTCCTCTTCGCTCACCGGGAAGGCCGTACAATCGAACATTTCGGAGGCGAGTTCCCGCCCTTTCTCGTGGTGGGTTTCAGGGACGGCAATGCCCGGCCCATCGACACGCTAGGCATGCGACGAGCACGCTATGATAGTGAGGAAATCGGGCTGTTCCGTGTTCTGCGCGGATTGGCGTATCGCTCAATCCGGCAACAAGATCCCCGCTTGCTTGGACGTGTCGCAACCATCAGCGCCAGTATCAGTCAGAAGCACCTGCCGAAGGCATCCTTCAACACCGTTTTGGATATAGCGCGGGCGCATGACGCGTGCGGTGTGCAGGTGGCCCACAGTGGCACGTTGATTGGCATCCTTCTGGATGCGACTGCGCCCAGGGCGGCCATGCGCGCTGCTGAGCTCGCAAGGCAGGTGAGCGGCACAGGTCTCCAAGGCGTCCATACGTTTGCCCTTAATGCCGAAACGAGGCTAATCCAGTGAGCGCGGCGCAAGACTATTTACGCGCCTACGAGACGCCGCGTTTTGCCCAACTCGCACCTAACCTCAACGCCGCCTGCTTTTCCCTTATGAAGCTGATGCCCGCCCGATTCATGGTCGATCAGGCGGAAGCGTCAGGGCGCCTCAGGCGGGAAGGTCACATCATCGAAACGACGTCGGGCACGTTCGGCCTGGCCATCGCCATGCTGGCTGCCGCCCGTGGCTATGGGCTTACGCTCGTCACGGCCTCCAGCCTCATCGACCTGAAACTCAGGCGACGACTGGAACAGCTTGGTGCCAAAGTCATGGCCATCGACGATCCTCAAGGAGACGGCAATCAGCACGGTCGGCTCCAGTATCTTCAGCAGACGCTGCAAGATAGCCCGGGCACGTATTGGCCTCGGCAATACGACAGTCCGGAAAACCGCCTGGCATACGCGCGCCTGGCCGACCTCGTTGTTCGATCATTCGGCCGTATCGATTGCCTCGTCGGCTGCGTGGGCACTGGGGGATCGCTTTGTGGAACCGGAGGCTTCCTTCGTGAGCTCTTTCCTGATCTCAGGATGATTGCAGTCGATACCCACAGAAGCATGCTCTTTGGCCAGCCTGTCGGACGTCGCATGTTGCGCGGGCTGGGCAACAGTGTTTTGCCGGAAAATGTTCGTCATGAGATGATCGACGATATTCATTGGGTGGGCGCATTGCCGGCCTACGCAATGGCGCATGGGCTGTTTCGCGATCACGGGCTGTTCATGGGGCCGACCAGCGGCGCCGCAGCCTTGGTCGGCGCCTGGTTCGCCAGGCACAATCCGGAAGCCTCCACCGTCGTGATAATGCCAGATGAAGGGCATCGTCATTCAGATACAGTCTACAACCCCGACTGGCTCGCCGGTTTGAAGGATTGGCCAATTTCAATTCCTCTTGAACCAACTGTTCTCACGCAAATTCATCCGGCCGAAGAGACGGCATGGACGAGATTCCCTTGGAACCGCAGAACTTTAAGCGGCGTTCTCGCAGAGTTTGAGGGCCCGTCCCCTGCGGAGCGACAGGTCTGAATTCGGAGCCTTGACGCGACAAGGCAGCGCTGGCCAACACTCAGACGGGGTGCATAACCCGATGAAGAAAGTCCTTAGTGCGTTCGTGTCTCGGATTTCGAAGCAGTTCCTTGGCCGGCCCTTGCTCAACGATCCGGCCGCCGTCGAGAAAGAGGACGCTGTCGGAAACCTCGCGGGCGAACTGAATTTCGTGCGTAACCACGAGCATGGTCATGTTCTCGTATGCGAGCGCGCGCATGACCTGCAGGACCTCGCCGACCGTTTCCGGGTCAAGTGCGGAGGTGGGCTCGTCGAAAAGAATGGCCTGTGGGCGCATCGCCAGGGCACGGGCGATGGCCACGCGCTGCTGTTGACCCCCCGACAATGACGCGGGATAGGCATTCGTCTTCTCGGCCAACCCGACGCGATTGAGCAATGCCGTGGCCCGCTCCCGGACCTGGTTCCTATTTTCCTTCAGCACGTAGAGCGGCCCTTCCATGACATTTTCCAGGGCTGTGCGGTGCGGAAACAGGTTGAAACGTTGGAAAACCATGGAAACGCGGGTGCAGATGGCGTGAACCTGGGGCGAGGCGGCATCGACCACGGTGCCGTCGATACTGATGCGACCGCGCTGATAGGTCTCAAGCCCGTTCACACATCGCAGAAGCGTCGATTTGCCGGAACCCGAGGGCCCAATCAGACATACGACCTGTCCTTTGGCGATCTCGGCGTTGATTCCCTTGAGGACTTCGTGGGAGCCGAAGGACTTGTGCACGTTTTCAAAGGTGATCATCCCGCCGCCCCAAGATAGCTTTCGATTCTACGCATAAACAGGTTCAGCGGAACCGTCAGGCACAGGTAAAGCAGTGCCACCAAGGTAAAAACTGTCATGTTGTCGAATGTGGACGACGCAAGCATCTTGCCCTGCATGGTCAACTCCTGAACCGAAATCACCGAGACAAGCGAGGAGTCCTTCAGCAGCATGACCATATTGTTGGCGTAAGGCGGCAGGATGATCTTGAATGCCTGCGGCAGCACGACGCGGCGCATCATCAACGGACGCTTCATGCCGATCGATTTTGCCGCTTCGACCTGACCCTTATCGACCGCCTCGATGCCAGCCCGGAAGGTTTCCCCGAGATAGCAGGAGTGCGCCAGCCCCAGCCCGATCGTGCCAGCCTGGAGCGCAGTCAGGTTGATGCCGATCTCGGGCGCGACGAAGTAGATATAAAAGAGAACCACCAACAATGGTATGCCGCGCACGAAGTCGACAAGGAGCCGCGTCGGCACGGCGAGACAGCGTATCCCCGATGTCCTGAACAGCGCCCAAACAAGGCCGAGCGCCGTCGCAAGACACAGCGCAAGAAGGGTTATCATGACGGTCAGCCAAACGCCGTTAAGAAGAAGCGGCAGATATTCCGTTGCATGCGCGATGAATTTGGTCATGGCCGGCTTCCTCTTGGCACGTACCCCGGCCGTCAAAGCCGGTCATTCCGATGCGATCCTTTGGTCCTGCCAGCCGGCGCTTCTGTCGAGGTCCGTGCGGGTCGGCCTCAAAGGCCATATTTGGCAAATATTCGGCTTAATTCGCCGCTTTCCTTCAGCTTGGCGATGGAGGCATTCACCTTTTCGAGAAGCAGTGGATTTTCCTTGGCAACTGCCAACGCGACCTCGCCTTTTTTCATCGGCTGATAACCGTCGACGAGGCGAACACCCAGGCCGGGATTCTTTGAAAGCTGATATGCGACGATCGGGGCGTCACCGAAACCGGCCTTGATGCGGCCCAGAACCACATCGCGCATCATGTCAGCGATTGAGTCGTAGAGCTTGACTTGACCGAAGACGCCAAGCGCTTCCAGAGCATCAGCGTAGGTCGAGCCGATCTGCGCCCCGACGGTCGCACCTCTGAGTTCCTCGATCGTGTAGTTTTTGCTATCGCCGGCAGCAACAAACATCGCCTCGCCATAGGCGTAAACCGGCGTGCTGAAATCGATTACCTGCTTTCGTTTGTCCGTTATGAACATGCTGGCGGAAATCAGATTGATTTTGTCGGTCGTTAGTGCCGGGATCAGGGCTGGAAAAGCGTTTATTTGAAAATCGGCGGTCGTGCCAAGGCTCGCGGCAATCGCACTTGCCAGATCGACCATCGCGCCTGTCGGCTTTTGGGTTGCGGTGTCGACAAACGTGAACGGCACTCCGGTTGGCGTGACGCCGACTCTGAGCGTTTCCTCAGCCATCGTCTGAGTTGCCATTGCGACACTGAGGGCTGCGAGCCAGCCGATGAGCGTTTTCCGAAGCATGAACATTCCCCTTACATCATGTTTGAATCGAGATTCCGCTCGCTAAGCGAGTTGAATTTGCCTCTCCTGGATAGCTTTTAGAAAAGTCGCAATACCGTCCAATGGTGGACGAGATCATCAATCGATCAGAAAAAATCGCATCCGTTCATGATCGCCTCTATCTTCTCTTCAGGACATCTTGGTCGCGCGCCGTTCAAGTGAGGGCGTAAAATAGTCACGGCCCTCGGCAACGTATTCCCACGCTTCGGCAACTGACTGAAACGATGGTTGTGCTTTGTTCGGACCGGTCGAACGATCCAAATCCTTGAGGCCGCTCGCTGTCACGATGGCAACGACGCTGTCCGACCGCGCGATGGTGCCTTCTCGCCTCAAGGATTCGATAGCTGCAAATGGCGTCACCGAGGCTAGCTCGGCAAAAACACCCTCGGTGGCCGCAAGCTGCTGCTGCATCGCTATCAAGCCGATATTGCCGACCGGCATTGCCGTGCCGCCAGATTCACGCAGGGCGTTGAGCGCCTGAAACGTGCTTCGTGTGGTGCCGATCGAGATGGCAAGCGTGTCGAAGCTTGCGGGGACTTCGGCAACCAGATCTCCCTTGCCGGCAAGGGCTCTGGCCAAAGATCCATGCACTTCCGCCGCCACGAGTCTCGGCAACCGCTCGATCTTGCCTTGGCTGAGAAGATCCTTGAATCCGGCCCACAGCCCGGCAAGCGCGTCCCCGTAGCAAACAGGCAAGGCGCACCAGTCCGGCACTGCACCGTGCATTTGTTCGACGATTTCGTAAGCCAGGGTCTTGTAGCCCTCGATCCCGACAGGATGACTGCCCACCACGGGGCTGTGAAACGGTGATGTTGCAAACCATCCGAGGCGCTCGGTACCAGCGGCAAGCAATGGCCATCGATGGGACTTGTCGGCCAGGGATACGACGCTTGCGCCGTATTTGCGGATCTGCGCCAACATTGCGCCGGCGGTGCCTGAGAATGTGACAACGACGCATTTCAGGCCCGCCCGTGCAGCATAGGCGGCAAGTGAGGCCCCGGCGTTCCCCGACGAAGCAGTCGCCACCACGCGTGCGCCACTCAAACGTGCCATCGACACCGCCACCGTCGAGAAGCGGTCCTTGTGGGACCAGGTAGGGTTTGCGCCCTCGTCCTTGATAAGCAGCTTGGGGACGCCGAGCTGCTTTCCCAGCTTCTCGGCGCTCAGCAACGGCGTCAGGCCCTCGCCCAAGGAGATTGCATCGCTGAGTCCACAAGGAAGCATGTCGGCATAGCGCCAGAGCGAGGGCAGGGCGGCACCCACTGCGGAAGCGGCCGATGTAGCTCCGGACGGATCGTAGACGACCTTAAGATTGGCCGGTGCTTCGGCACAGCATTTCGGGCAGCCGCGTGAGTCGATTTTGGTATCGATCCGGAACAAGGCGCCGCATCGAATACAGGAAAACCCTGCCGCGCGGCTCATAACGGCACCCGCGTGATTGCATCGTGCGTCTGCGTCAGCCGCTCCACTCCGCGCTCGCGAACAACCACCATGTCCTCCACCTGGAGTCCCCAGCGGCCGATTTCGTAGTAGGGGGTCTCCACGCACAGCACCATTCCTTCTTCAAGGATGTCTGTACTGCGCGCCGAGAGCGTCGGCGCATCATAACCATCAAGGCCGATGCCATGTCCGACGTGATCGCGCTCGTAGCGGGCAATTCCTTCGCGCCTCACCACACGCACGACCGTCTCGAAGAGCTGTGCTGCTGCCATGCCCGGACGGATAATGTCGCAGGCATGCTGAACGCCGCGCAGCAGCGCTTGCTGAAGTCGATGCGCCTGCGGCGGCGGCTCGCCCAGCGTGGCGATGCGGGCAATGTCGGCGCGGTAGTGCCGGAACCGGCCACCGACGTCGAAGCGGATGATTTCTCCAGCGCGCAACCTGCGGTCAGACGGCTGGACGTTCATGAGCGCGCTGCGCTCGCCAAAGCCGATGCATCCCAGTACGGGCAGGGCGCCTTCCTCGACCGTCCTGACATGAAAAGCGCGCGCCAGATCTGCTTCGGTGGCGCCTTCCTGAGCAACGCCGAGTGCTGCTTGAATGGAGCGTTCGGCAATCTGGGCAACTTGGCCGAGCCGTTCGATTTCATCTGCCGTTTTTACGGCACGAACCTCGCGAAGCAATGCGGTGGCTGGTAGGAACGACGCATTGGGAAAATGGGCTCTGAGGGCTTCCTGGTATCCTGGTGCGAGCCCGGCCTCGTCTATGCCGATCCGCCCACGGCCGAGCTGAGCTTCTTCCAATGCGGCGACCAAAGCCGCGATGGCATTGCCATGCCTCGGCAGGTCTCGAAGCTGGAGGTGCCGTTCATTGGCGAGGTCCACGGTCGTCGAGGAACCGACATCGGCGTAAAAGTCGCCGTAGCGCCGGACCTTGCTTACCCACAGTTCCTGATCGGCTACGAGGTCGAGCGTGCTGGAGCTGGCGATGATTTCAGGCGTGCCCTTGTCAGGAGCCGGCCACACCACATAAGCCTGCGGGCCGCGACGGATCCATTGCGGCAGAGCCCAGAAGCCGCTCATGTAGGTCACGTTTTCCGGGGCAGTCGCTATAATTGCGTCAAGCCCGGCTGCCGTCATCCATTGTTTCAGGCGCGCTTCGTTAAGCAGCATGATGGGAATCCCGGGCCTGTTTTGCTTCCAGAAAGCCGAGGCCGGCGGAAATGCGCGCCGCAGCCGCCATTACTGCCTCCCCAATCTCAGCGATCTCCACATGCGGTCCCACTGACCGGGGGTAGGCCGCACTTATAGCCGCGATGATTGTGCCTGATGCATCGCGAAGCGGTGCGCCGACCGCAATCAGCCCGGTAAAGTTCTCGTCCAGGGATGTTGTGTAACCAATGGGCTCGGACGCTCTGATTTGACCAACGAGCTTGTGCGGATCGGTGACTGTGCGTACGGCAACCTGCTCCAGTGGACCTCGTCCAAGAATCGCAATGACCGCCTCGCCGCTCAGCTCCATCAGGAGCGCCTTGCCCAATGCGGTGGAGTGCAAGGGGAAGGTCTCGCCAGGTGAAGAACGAATGACGACCGGACTCTTGCTTTGCACGGTCAGAAGATAAATTCCGCAGCTGCCCCGCCTGATACCGAGGAATGCGTTGAAGCACCCTTGGGAGGCCAGCGCCTGCAGTTCGATTTCAGCCAAACCAACCAGGCGATCTCTGCCCAGGACCTTCCGCGCCAGCGCCAGCACGGAGTGACCCAGCCGGTAACGTCGCGAGTCTGGCGACTGCTCGACATAGCCCTGCTCTGCCAGGGTGTTCAGAATTCGCTGCACGGCGGGAGCACTCTGCTCAAGCCGGCGGGCGAGTTCGCGCACCCCGACAGCTTCGTCCGCTTCCTTGAGGACATTGAGAACCGCAAGCCCACGTTCCAACGAAAGATTTCCTGTCACTGGCGTTCCTTATTTCGGAATGGCGTTCCTTAATATGATGAGAAAAGCAGCAATGGCCGCGCCTGTCAATGACGAATGTTCATTATAGTGTGTCGTCCTAAAGTGTGCCCATCGACGACCATGTCGTCATGGACCTACGGTTGGTTGTCGGCCTCAACGTACAGAGGATTCGGCGCGCACAGGCCCTCTCTCAAGAGGAACTGTCGTTCCGTTCAGGATTCACGCGCGCCTATCTGAGTGGTCTCGAGGCCGGCCGTCGCAATCCCACACTCCTGTCGCTCGCAAAGCTTGCCACCGCTTTGAGCGTCGACATTGAGGAGCTGACGAAACGGCCCGGCAAAAACGCCCGAGCCCCAGCTGGTGATTGTGCTGTGGCGCCGCGTGAGCGGCGCAAGGGAAAATCCTGATGCTCTCGGCGGCCTGCTGACCAGCGCATCACGGCGCGTTTCGACGGATGAGCTGCTCCACGTCAACTTGCAATGCCAACGCCAGTACCTCCAGCGTATCGACGGTCGGTGAGTTTTCCTCCCGCTCGAGCTTGCCGACATAGTTGCGGTCGAGGCCGGCAAGGTCCGCGAGCTGCTCCTGCGACAAGCCGGTGCCTTGGCGAAGCAACCTCAGATTGCGAGCAAAAACAGACCTCAGCCTCATGCAGCGAGGCAGTCAGAACGCGCCCTTTAGTGCCACCTACTATAGTAGGCAAAAGTCATGCCGGACGTTGCGGTCGGACCTAAGTTATTTATTTTGTTTTCTTTGTCTCAGTACATTGAAAGGGCCTACAATGGCGGCGGTTCACGGGGGCGTCTTACAGGAGCAGCTAATACAAATCTTTGAAGCAACCGCGCAGATTGACCGTGCAACCAGCGCCCCCGAGATCATTCGGCAACTGCGCAAGAGCATCGAATGTCACGGCTACGCAGCCTGTCTCGTCACCGAATTGCCACGCCAGGACACCGGATCACTGGATGGACACATCCTTGTTAACGGTTGGCCGCAGGAATGGTACGACCGCTATATGGCTGCCGGACACTATCGCCATGACCCTTGTGTTGCTGTGTGCCGTGGTGCGATCGGGCCCTTCCTCTGGCGGGACGTCCATCATGGCTTGACGGACCGAAATGCCAGGAGGGTGATGGATGAAGCGAAAGAGTTTGGGCTTTGCGACGGGATCTGTATCCCGATCCAGCCCGCGTTTGGCGATCCGGCCTGTGTAACGGTTGCCGGAAATGAAATTGATTTGGCGCCGACGGTGCGCTGCACCATTCATGCCCTTGCGCGCCATGCCTATTCGGCTGCCGAACGCCTCGTTGATAACTCGCGCAGGCGGCCGAGACAGAAGCTTTCCCAACGAGAGCGTGAAATCCTGCAGTGGGTCGCGGGAGGAAAGACCGCGTGGGAGGTTTCCCGAATACTTGGCATCTCGGAAAACACTGTGACGACCCACCTGCGCAACATCAAGCAGAAGCTCAGTACCGCCAACGTTGTGCACGCGATCGTCGAGGCGTTTCGCAGGCACGAAATCGAACTTTGATCCATCCCCAGATCTGGGTATTTCCCGGGCAATCGTCGCGTGGTCGGATGGGGTTCCATCTCGAGGAACCGCAATGATTCAGGTCCATGTCGTCGACGCGTCAAACAGCTTTGCCTATCGAGGGGATCTCGACAGCTACTTCCGCCTGCGGCATGAAATCTATGTCGATGAACGTGGATGGCAGGACCTGAGACGCCCCGACGGTCGCGAGATCGACGCGTTCGATACTCCAGAAGCGATTCATCTGCTCGGCATCCAGCCAGGAAGAGGCGTCGTTGCCGGATCCCGTTTCGTGCCGAGCCTTCGGCCCCATCTGATGAGCGAAACCTTTCCGCAACTCGCCGAGGGCGGCGTTCCGCGCCGACCCAATATCTTTGAATGGACCAGGTTCTTCGTGGCGCGGGATCTTCGTGAGCCCGGCCGACCTTGCCAGGCAGCCGGCGTGATCTACTGCGGAATTTTGGAATTCTGTATCCAGCGACATATCAGCAATCTGACAATCGTGTGCGAGGAGTACTGGTTCGACCGCCTCGCATCGATTGGCTGGAATCCGAAGCAGCTTGGGCCTGCGCTCGCGCATGGTGATATGACGATCATCGGTCTGATGGTTGATGTCAGCCCGTCAGCCTTGATCGCGACGCGACAATTCTACCGCATAACGGAGCCTGTGCTTTGGGCCGAAACGCCATTCAAGCGGCTGGCCTGACCGCGGGCCGTCCGCTTTTGGGCGTCACGCCTCGAACGAACATGCTGCCTGGCACTCGCAGAGGGCGGCGATCTACTATCGCGTGCAAATCGGCTGTCTGCCTCGCGCCATAACAGCCATTCAAAGGCGAAGGTGTCCAAAGACGGGCGCGTGCTCAGGCGGGGCAAGCGGTACCAGCCTTGGCATCGAAATCGAAGAAGAAGGTCTGGGAAAAGGACACACCGGATCTTGGAGAGTACGACTTCTGCTTCGATCCAATTTCTTTTTTGGGCAGTTCACGCCCGAGAGCCTGGTGAAGGCGACGGACACAATTCTTGAGGGCCTGGCCAAATTTCCCGATGCGTCGCTGTTATCGTGCGGACTGGCTTGGGACCCACTGGCCGCATCCTCGCAGGCCTCCACGTGACCGCCAAGGGTCGCGGTGCGGCAGTGCTCGATCGCTATGATGGACAACACAGACATCAAGGCAGGTGAAGCCCAGATCGGCGAGCTGAAGGGCAACATGGACGCGATCAACGCAGCCCGACGAAAGGGCGGCTGTGTTGCCGGCACTCTGTAAGCCTCTCCAACGTTAAAATTGTCGGCCTGCTTCCCGCCCTCGCGACTGCGGAGTGGTCGTTCCATCGATTGACTCGCGTAATGCACAGGCAGTTAATCTCCCCGCAAGGGCAAAAGAGGGGCTATGAAACTGGGAGAAAACGATGACTGTCCAAAAAGAAGACTATCGAACCAACAGAGCCGACTTCGCCATAGCTGCCATGCATAGCCGAGCGACCCCTGAGGGCGATCGTGACGATTTGGTGGCGAGGAAAAAGTCCCTGTGGGTAACAGATCGGCGATCTGCAAAATTGGCTGCAAACCCGTCCGAAAGCTCGCCAGAACCCAAGGCAAAAGCGCGCGGTAAGTGAATCGTGCCAGTCAATTTCTTACCGCCGAGTACTTCGTTCACATTGTTCGAATACATTATATTTATCTAATGTACTAACCAGCCAGTCGGGCATTCCCGAAGGCTCGCTGGTCAGGCTCAGCGGCCCCCTAACCCAAGCTGCTGGGCCGCCTGCTAAGGAAGTGCGTGTATCGCTGATACGGTCGTCGGTGACCCCCCTCCGTACCGCGGCCGGGATCGCAACCACGTCACCGACCGGACTGGGCGCTCAGCCGCGACGGTTTTTTTGGCGCTGGCCGCCCGGGGTGCGCTGCTGCGGCAGGAAGGTCTTGCCGCCAACCATCTCGCCTGCCGGCATCTCGGTGCCAAAAAAACATTCCGCGCGAGCGTCGGCGAGCACACAATCGCAGTGACCGGTTGCTGGCCTCCCTCGATGCGATCCATGACGCCGCACTCGTGGGGCTGAAGGAGCACGACCGGCTGGTGATGGCGAAAAGCCAGATGGAGCGAAACTCCGCGATCGCCGCGCCAGCTCCAAACTGTCCGACGTGGTCGAACTCGTGCTGTCGCGGCCACTTGTCTCGGGAGGCATGATCCAGGAGCGGCTAAAGGTGACAAAAACAGGGGCGCTCAATCTGGTCGGCGAGCTTGGGCAGCGCGAGATCATAGGGAGGGGGAAGGTTTCGGGCATGGGGCGTCGTGTGATGTAGCTGGCTGAAACGACCACACGAACTTTACGGAATTATCTAAATTTACGAACTTTCGTTCTGTAACCATATTGGTGACAGCAGGAGGTTCTCATCATGGCCGCTCCAAAACGCATCAATCATAGCGGGACCGCATCGCATGCGGGAGTCGCCGGCCTGAGCTTCACCACAAAGCTGCCGGCACAGGCAGACTTCAAGAAGGTATTGCTCGAACGCTATCAGGAAGCGATCGCACGCAGCCGCAAGATCGGCCACCGCGTATCATTCCGGGTAGAGGTCGATCCGGCGGCCGATGCGCAGACGATCACGCCGGTCGAAGAGCAACCGATCGCTTCGGATGTGTTTCCCGTCGAGGATACAGGCATGCCCGATGCCGAACTCGAGGCGGCTCTCGCCGAAGCGCGCGCGCGTGGCCACAAGCGTGTCGCCGAAATTGTCGCCGGCGAGGAGATGCTGAGCGCTGAAGCCTTCGCCAAGTTGCTTGGCACCTCGCGCGTGACAGTCAACGCCAGGCGGCAGAGTGGGCAGGTGCTCGGCATCGATGGCGCCAAACGCGGCTTCCGCTTTCCTGTCTGGCAACTCGACAAGGACGGTCGTCCGTTCGGGGCATTGCAGGCGCTGCATGCCATGTTGGGCAACAGTGCCTGGGCCGTCTACCGGTTTCTGGTGTCGCGCCATGGCGCCCTCGATGGCCGGACCGGCCTTCGAGCCCTTCAGCAAGGCGATGACGCCTCGGTTTTGGCCGCGGCGGAAGGCATGGCCAGGGGCGATTTCGACTGAATGCCCGGCGTTCCACCTCCAGCCGATTTCGGGCGCGCAAAGCTCGAAATCGAGACCATACCGCGCGGTCGGACGTTCGGTCGGATCTACTGGAGCACCTATCCTGATCCATTGGGGTACTGGAAGTCGCCGAGCCGCTTCAGCGATCCTCGACGCCGTCTTGACGCCAATCGGTTTGGCATTCTTTACCTCGGCAACTCCCTGAAGGTGCGCTTCCTCGAGACCGTGCTCCGCGACCGCCGCGAAGCAATCCTTGACGATCTTCCAATAGAGGAGGTGGAACTGACCCGACGGCGCTATGCGCAGATCACGACCAACGCGGACCTGCACCTGGTCGATCTCAGAGGCGACAATGCCGTTCGAATGGGCGTGCCGACCGATGTCGTTCGCGCACAGCGCCAGAATCTGGCACGCCGGTGGTCACTGGCGTTTCACGAGCATCCATCTGAGCCCGACGGGATCATTTATTCCTCCCGCCTCAATGAGGCGACCAATCTTGCCATTTACGATCGCGCGGTACCGAAGCTTCAGACGAAGCGTGTTGTGACCCTTCTCGGCGCGCGAGGGCTGGCTCAGGTTCTGGAGGATTTCAGGGTAGGGTTGGTGTGAAGATGCAGCACGTATCCGTATCGCTTGGCGAAGATGGCTGTAGCGCCAGAAGCGTCCACCAAGCCGGAGCAACGGAACGACCGACCGCGAGCCGTCGGTCTGCTTCGGATCAGCGGCTGGCCAAAGCCGACGTAGCTTGTCGGAAGCTCGCGAGCAAATGCCGGCTTCCTGATTTCCACGCCCGGAAGCGAACCGTCACAAATCCGCCATCTCAGGCATCACCTTGCAGACGGCCGGTTCGCCTTTTCGACGGCATAGGGTGTATGGAGCACCCGACGCCTCCGCCCCTACCTCTGAAAATGCCCCAACCCGTTCTCATTGAGATAGTCCACCGTCATCACTCGCGCGCGAATGCCGCCGGGGGAACCAACGAACTTCACCGATGACAGCGAGCCGGTCGGCGCGTTCTCTCCGCGGGGCGTGAGGGCGTAGGTGTCGCCGTCCCAGTGCTCGAGCGTGAACTGGATGGGCTTCGGGCCGAGTTCGAGCATCAGCTTGTCGCCATCGGCCCGCACGGTGGCGGTGTCGAAATAGTTGCTCGTATATTGGCCCTCGTAGAAGGATGGACTGCGCGCCTTGGCGGGGTTCGTCGGCTTGTCCTTGCCGGCGAGATCGCCCACCGGCTTGTAGTAGGCCATGAACCGCGGCTTGATGTAGGGATACCAGTCGCGGGTGACCTGGCCATATTGCACGATGTCCATAAAGCTGGCGGCGACCGCCTCGGCGGCGCCGACGGGGGAGCCGTTGGTGAGCACGACGATGCCGACATCGGCCGAGGGCAAGATCTGGAAGGTGGTGCCGGCGCCGAGCAGGAAGGCGCCGGAATGGCCCATGGTGGTGCGCCCATTGGCGTTCACCCCCACATTGAAGCCATAGCCATAGGAGCTGGCCCGCGTATCGGGCGTCTCGCCGCGGTAGGTCACGCTCTGCGGTGTGATGGCGGGCTGCAGGATCTTGGGGTCGATCATGGGCTGGCCGCTATAGATGCCGTCGCCAAGCAGCAGGATCATCCACTTGGCAAGATCCTGGGCGCTGGAGGAGACGCCGCCCGCCGGCGCCTGCTGGTCGGGGTCGCGGTCATAGAGCGGCTCGAACACATTCTCCGCCACGCGCGCATGCAGCAGGGCGCGGTTCTTGCCGGCCGCAATGAAGTCCTCGTGCCGATAGCTGCTCGAGCGCATGCCGAGCGGATCGAACAACAGGCTCTTGGCCAGCGGCTCCCAAGGCTGTTTCTCGGCGTGGGCCACTGCCTCGGCGCCGATCGTCGTGCCGAAATTGGCGTAGTGATAGGAGATGCGGAAGGGATCGAGCGGCACCATCCACAGGCTCCCGACGATCTGCTTGCGCTGGAAGCCGAGATCCTCGAGTTCGTCGCCCGCCGCCATCGGCAGGCCCGAGCGATGGGCGAAGAAATCGCCGATGGTGGCGTTGCCCGAGACATAGTCGAGATTGAGGCGAAAGCCGTCCCAGACCTTGCCGATCGGGGTATCCCAGTCGAAGCTGTGGTCCTTCGTCATGGCGATCGCGGCCACCGTGGCCGAGATCGACTTCGACACCGAGGCGACCTGGAAAATGGTGGTGCTGCTGACCTTAGAAGTGTCGTCCCGGTTGTCGCGAAGGCCATAGCCCTCGTCAAAGATCATTTTGCCGCCATGCACCACCGCCACGGCGAAGCCGGGAACGTCGGATGCTTCCTTGACTTTCTTGACGATGTCCGGCAGCGCGGCCAGCGCCTTCTCGACACCGCCGGGATACAGCTGCATAGCATCCTGCGGCGGCGATGGCCCAAGCTCCGGCACGTAGGACTGCGCGGCTGCCACGGCGGGCAGCATGGTAACGAGGAAAAGTACCAGGAGAGCAGCGACCTTCTTCATTGCATGTCCTCAAACTTGCACCGGCAGATGATCGGACCATACGCGGCAAGATGAAAGATGGTTGCGGTATTTTCCAACGGTATGTTTAACCTCCGTGCTGGGCGGCTTCAGGGCGACATGCGAAAGCACCTGTGGGATCACTATCAGGGTCGATGGAATATATCCTCATTACCTTGTTATGGACCGGCCCCGCCAGGAACTCTTTGGATATGTGGCCGTTTCCTCGACATACGGAAAAGCCTATCGGAGGTTCACATGTTTATACGAATAGTAAGCGCGTCGGCGCTCGTCCTTGCTTTCGGGTCGCCGGGCTTTGCCGACTGCGGCCAAGAGTTGAAAGTGCTTGAGCCGAACGTCATCACCGCCGAAACGGGCGCGAGCCCAAATAAATCAGGCATCCCGGCGACGAAGCACCAAGAGGAGGTCATGGCCGGCAAGCAGCAGGGGGGTAATCCTGAAATCACCGGATCAACGGCGGGAAATGTGAAGCCAACCACACCTCATCAGGAGCAAGTGATTGGCAACCGTAACGCCCAGAATGCCGAACATCCTAGCCAGCTAATGGCGGAAGCTCACAAGATGTCCCAAGCTGGCGACGAGCAAGGCTGCATGAAAAAATTGGCAGAACTCAAGGACGCCCTTGGTGTCAAGTGAACGCCAGATTGCCGGATGTTTCGAAGGCAGACACCGCCAGGATCGCTCGCTTGAAAGCCTGATGGAGTCGACACCGCGGAGCAAGCGCCATCGGCCACCCTTCGATTTGAAACTGCTCGCATTTCTACGGCGGCAGCTGCCGTCTTCTGGTCGCTGCATCGACCAGTTCGCGAGCGTGATTTAGACGATTTTGCGAGTATCAACTTCGCGACGCCTTTCGCCAAAAGACGCCGCGCGCTGACCGCCTCGTGGAAGGCAAGGTCAGATCGGCATAACGCGCGTCCACGGTTCCGGCCCGAACGGGCACGGCTGGGCGAGACCTTTGAGTTTCGGGTGCACGGACGGGTGTCAGGTGCGGGTGGATGGCGAAACCTGCGCAACAAGCGAGGCCAGCGCCAACGCCCCGGCTGCGGTGTTCACGATGACTGCGGAAGGCGTTGTGTTGGGCCAGCGCTACCTGACGGCCTCGCAATCCCTCGACCAGATCGACCTGCGGCGGCAGGCTTTTGCCGGATCTTTGAACCATTTCTGAAGCCGCGCGAGTGCTTGTGCGAGGGTGCCGTGAATAAGGGGCCGACGCTCGGTGTCATAGCTGTCAGGCAGGGCAGAGCCCGCTTCTCGACGGATGACCATGGCAAGCTTCCACGCGAGATTTTGAGCATCATGAATGCCTGAATTGCCGCCGAACGCCCCGTCGGAGGCGTCAGATACGCCGCGTCGCGCCATGTAAGTTCCCTCGTTGGGCTGGGCTGACTGGAACGCTGACAGGAACCTCTCCTCGTCGCTGGTGCGCCTTGCCGCTGTCGGGACGAACTTTCTTCCATCCGGCTTGGCGCTGCCGGTGCCTGCGCACGCACTGCTCAGTGATCAGGGAGGAGTGTTCTCGGCATTCCACTATCGCGACCTCGTTTCGAACGTTTTAACACGCCCCCTCAAGCTTGATCTCGCCGAGCGCTGCACTAGCCCTTCCGATCTTGGC